>CALWAM010000001.1 GCA_944373135.1 uncultured Bacilli bacterium
AATATTATCAACTGTCAAGAAAAAATTATTCATAAGAAAACCTCTAGAAAAAATCTAGGGGTTTGTCTACACTCTGAGAGTATTGACTTTATCAATACTCTCAATATGTATTTAGATAAAACTAGTGGATTTTTTGGGATATCAATTCTTTATTTTTGATTAATCTTTCATCTGTTGGATTTATTTCTAAAGCTTTATTAATGTTTTCTAAAGCTTTTTGATATTCTCCTTGATAGTAATAAGCTAGTGATAATAAATCATAAACTGTTTCATTCCAACTAAATATTTCATTTATATATGTTTTTTCATGAGATGTTATTTTTAAAGCTTCTAAGCAATATTTTTCTACATTAGGGTAATCTTCGAGAATATAATATGTAAGAGCTAATTCGATGTATGGATCTCGTAAGTAGGGAGCTTCTTTAATGGCTTTTTCTAACCACATAATTGATTCGTTATATCTTTTTAAATATTTATAGCATCTAGCTATGAAACGCATTGAAGCACATCTTTCGTCTTTCCATGTGGCGGTAGGTAATGATAAATGTTTTATTAATGTATCAATTGCCTCTTGATATTTCCCATAATACATATATTCTCTTCCTAAATAATGCATATTACGGTCGTCTTTTGGGTCTTCTTTAACTGACAATTCTAGTAATGGCAAATAAGAAGAACGAGATTTAGTTCTGTCTGGATAATGATTTAGAGTTATATTTTCACATTTGATGACATTTTCTTTAGTATTTCCAATATAAGTTAGTACTTCATGAACGGGATGTGTCCATTTATAATCGTTACGATTATGTATTTTTTCTATATAGAAACTTATTTTGGGAATATTGTTTTCGTCTAAATACCAATTGTAATTATACATAGCTCGTGTTGTTGTATCTTGCCAACTTTCTTCAAGTACCTTGCGCCATCCTGGTAAAAAAACTTCATCTAGATCGGTACATACACATATGTCAGCATCTTCTGGCACAAAATCTAAAGAATCATTTCTTGCCACATCGAATCGCCATTGTTGGTATGATTTTTGATTAGTATTAACGCCTAATTCTTTTAGTTTTTTTACTGTATCATCTGTTGATCCAGTATCTAATACATAAATTCCATCGGCTTCATTCATGGAATTTACCCAACGTTCAACAAATTGTTCTTCGTTTTTAGAAATAGCATAAATATAAATTTTTAATTTTTTTTTCATAAAAAACTCCTCTATAAATTATATGATAGAGGAGTTTAATTAATTATTATATTAGCATCTAAATTGGTAGTTTTTATCATGTTGTATGCCCATTCTTTAAAGTAATAAGCTTTAGGATGGATACCATCTGGTGAATAGGGATTATCTTTTTCTTTTAATATGTATATATTATCTATATAAGTTATATTAAGTTTATTACAAAGTTCTATAAGTTTATTATTGTATTCGGGAATTAATTCTAATGCTGGTTTTTGCGTGAATGATTTTTCGCTAGTGGTAGTTAGTAAATTAATATATAAATTGGCATTAGGTAATTTTTCTTGAATATTTAGTATTGCTTTTTCATAACTTTTAATAAACCCATCGATATTATTTTGCCATACTAATACATCATTTATTCCATATTGTAAAAGAAGATTAGTTGGATTATTAGGAATTATTTTTTCTAAATCACTCATCATATTATCAACTCTTCGACCTCGAGTCCAAACAACATTTTTATCATTTAACACATTATAAGCGGTTAGGCCTTCGGCTAACGAATCTCCAAGGACATAAGAATTTGTTTCAGAAAAAATTTTGCTTGCTCCTAGAAGACTAATTTTATCTATACTTCCAGCGGGTATTTCTGCGGCTTCACTGATTTTAACTTGACTTAAATTATTAAGGATTGATGATAGAACAGAGGGCTTACTTATGTTAACTTTTGTTTCAGAAGACGCGTGGCAATAGAAAAAGATAAAGGTTGATGATATCATTATAAAAAATATTAATAAAATAATACAAATTGTTTTAATATTTATTTTTTTCATATACTACACCTGATTTTATTATATCACATATATTGTTATATAATTATTATCATTGTGTAAATGAGTGTAAAAAAATAGAAGATTATATTTCTTCTATTTCCATTAAATTAGTTGTTCTATTAGCGTCGGTGTTAGGATATCCACCAGTAATTACTATAATGTCTTTTTCTTTTAATTCCATGAATTTTTTCGCTTCTTCGATACTACTACTTATTAATTCATCTGTAGATTTTTTAACTGGCATTAATCTTGGATAAATACCATAATTTAGCATTAGACGACGTCCGTCTTTTTCGTTTGGTGTTAGCGCAATAATTATTGATTTGGGGCGATAATTGCTTATTAGTTTAGCTGTTCTTCCATGAATGGTAGCAGTAGTTATCAATTTAGCATTTAATCTATTAGCGGTATCAACAACAGCAGTAGCTATAGCATCACGACTATTATTTACATGGCGCATTTCTTCTACATAATTGTATTCGGCATATTTTTCGGTTGTTTCACATATTTTTGCCATGGCAGCTACTGTTTCAATTGGGTGTTTTCCAATTGTTGTTTCTCCCGATAACATGACGGCATCAGTACCATCTAAAACAGCATTGGCAATATCACTTGTTTCGGCTCTTTTTGGTCGACTATTTTCCATCATTGTTTCTAGCATTTCAGTAGCAACAATACATATTTTATTTCTTCTACGACAAGCTTTAACCATTTTCTTTTGTTCAATTGGTACTACTTCGCTAGGGATTTCTGTACCCAAATCACCACGAGCGACCATTATTCCATCACTAACATCTAAAATTTGTTCTAGATTTTTAATGCCTAATGCACTTTCAATTTTACATATTATTTGTAAATCTTCTCTATTAAATTCTTTTAATAGTTTTTTAACTTCTAAGACGTCTTCAGGTTTTGATACAAAAGATATGGCTAAAAATTCACCACCGTGTTCACAGGCATATTTGATATCTTCGCGATCAATTTCACTTACATATGGCATGTCTAATGATACTCCTGGAACACTTAGACTTTTACGGCTGCCTAAGAATCCGCCAGATATTATTTGACAAGTAATGCCATCTTCTTCTTTACTTATTACTTTTATTTTCATTTTGGCATTTTCAAGAAGAATTATATCTCCAACATTGATGGAATCAATAGCTTGAGGATGGTTTACACTAAATTTTTCATTTGTTCCAATTACTTGCTCTTTAACAATGCGAATTGTTTTTCCTTCAACTAATTCAATTTTATCGTTTTCCATTATTCCACTACGGAATTCTGGTCCTTTAGTATCCCAAAGGATAGCGACATTCATTCCAGTTCTTTGGCGAACTTCTCTTACTGAAGTTATGGCTTTTATTCTTTCTTCATCAGTAGCATGAGAAAAATTAATTCTTGCAATATTCATTCCAGCTAAAACCATTTTTTCCATTACATCGGCTTCATTACTAGCTGGTCCAATACTACAAACTATTTTTGTTTTTTTCATAAATATACTCCTTTTCAACTTGCTATTGTAACACATTATTTCCTTATTTGTCTAGAAGGATATAAAAAAAAGGATATTTCTAATCCTTCTTATTTTTGTTTATTATTACTGCATCTTTTATTTTTTCTTCTTTTTTTTCTTTCTTTTGTTCAAATAAATTTACTATACAATTGGTTACTTCTAAGCTTCCATATATCATTATTATTATTCCAATTGTTGATAAAATAATATTTGATACTAGTATAATATAAAATCCAATAATCATAATTAATATTGCTATTATTAAGTTTGTGACAAAATAATTATCTTTATTTGGATAAGATAATGTATCTATTAATTTGGTTATTCCGGTGAATAAGAGCCATGCTCCTATAAGATATCTAATAGCTACTTCAATGGCACTAGCCAAAAAGAAAAATATAAATCCTATAATAAATGTGGCCGCAGCTGATATTAAGGTAATATTTAATTTGCTTTTGTAATAAAAAATAAATTGACTAATGCTGTAAATCAAAAATATTGCTCCTAGAATGTAGGATAATATTTTTATAAATTCTTCGGGATTTGTGAACAATAAGGCACCGACTACAATGGTTGCTATTGATAATAATAATGAGTTTTTTTTATATTTGGTATTTATTTCTATTTTCATATAATCCTCTTTCTGTTTTAATTATACAGATATTTTTATTTTTTAGCAACTAATCTTTGACAAAACAAGAATTTTCCAGTACAATTAATTATAGTAGGTGACTAATAATGGCGAATATTAAACTTAGGTATAAAATTACTTTATTAAGTATTGTTTGTCTTATGGTATTAGTTAGTATGACTAGTTTTTCATATGCTTATTTTGTTGCGGTTATTGTAGGTAATGAAGAAGCTAAGAATATTGATATTAATACTGCTGAAATTAATATGAATTTTACTGAGGGTACTGAGAATGTTTCATTAAGTAATGTCTATCCTATTTCTGATGAAGAAGGATTGACTGGAACTCCTTATGAATTTACATTAACTAATCCAAATAATTATAATGTTACAGTTGAAATTTTAGTTAATGTTTTAACTGACTCGACGATGGACTCTTCCTATATTAAAGTGGCATATAATAATGGCTCTGGACAATTAACTCCGGCTTTACTTAATACTAAACCAGGTCCTAATATAACTATTTCTTTTGAGGGAGTGAAGGAATGTTATTTGCTTGATTCGATTACTTTGGTACCAAATGGTACTCAATCTTTCAAAGTTTGGTTTTGGATGGATGAAAGCGTTGGAGGAGTTACTGGGGGTGAAGTTGGACCTTCAATGGGTAAAGATTTTAAAGCTAAAATTGCTGCAGTAACTGCTAAAAGTGAGTGATAATGATGAAAAAATTTATTAATACTATAAAAGAGCTAATTAAATATTGCACAAAAAAACCTTTTAAAGATTTATTAAAGTTATTGGGCGAGCTGTTGATTATTGCTTTAATTGTGGCCATATTTAAATTACCATTTATAATGATAAGGGATTTTGGTATAGAGCTTATAACTTCGATGGGCTTGCGATTTAGTAATATAATGTTGTTGATATGGAATTTAGGTTTTGATTTATCTTATCTTGTTATTGGAATTATAATATATATACATATATTAAATAAGAGATATAATAATATTAATGAAACAAAAAAAGACTTGTAATGTGTCTTTTTTTGTTGTAAAATCTTAAAACAGATTGGGTGATGTTATGGACAAAATTATTAATGTTGCTGTAGTGGCGCATGTTGATGCAGGGAAAAGTACTTTAGTTGATGCATTGTTAAGTCAAAATGGAGTTTTTAGAAGTAATGAGATAGTAGAAGAAAGAGTAATGGATAGTAATGAGCTTGAAAAAGAAAGAGGAATTACAATTTATTCTAAGAATTGTGCAATTAGATACCATGATTATAAAATTAATATCGTTGATACTCCTGGGCATGCTGATTTTAGTAGTGAAGTAGAAAGAATTATAAAAACAGTTGACACTGTTATTTTAATAGTCGACAGTGCGGAAGGACCAATGCCTCAAACTAGATTTGTTTTAAAGAAAGCTTTAGAGCAAAATTTAAGACCAATATTATTTATTAATAAAATTGATAAAAAAGATGCCAGAGTCAAAGAAGTTGTTGATATGACTTTTGATTTGTTTTTGGAATTAAATGCAACTGATGAACAATTAGATTTTCCAATTGTATATGGAATAGCTAAAGAAGGAATTGCCAAGTTATCTATGGATGAAGATAGTGATTCTATTGAACCATTAATTAAAACTATTATTAATCAAGTAAAGCCTTTTGAGGGGAGTGAGGATGATAACTTGCAATTACAAATTTCCTCTTTGGATTATGATGATTATATTGGAAGATTAGGTATTGGTCGTATAACTAATGGTGTTATAAGAGATGGAGAAGTTGTTTCTTTAGTTAAAAATGATGGAGAAGTTTCCTCATTTAGGGTATCTAAATTATTTGTAAATGAAGGAATTAAAAGAGTTCAAAAGGATAAAGCTTATTATGGTGATATTGTTATTGTCGCTGGATGTAGTCATATTTCAATTGGCGATACTATTTGTCAAAAGGATGTTATAGATCCATTACCTCCTATTAATATTGAAAAACCGACTTTAGCTATGAATTTTTTAGTAAATAATAGTCCATTTGCTGGTAGAAGTGGTAAATTTTTAACTAATCGTCATATTAAAGAAAGATTAGATAAAGAACTAGAAACTAATGTTGGTTTAATGGTTGAGGAATTACCTAATGCTGATGGTTATAAGGTGTCAGGCCGTGGTGAATTACACTTATCAATACTACTAGAGAATATGAGAAGAGAAGGCTATGAACTTAGTGTGTCAAAACCAGAAGTTTTATTTCAAGATATTAATGGTGTTAAGTGTGAGCCGTTTGAAAGAGTAATAGTTAATTGTCCTAGTGATTATTCAGGAACAGTTATAAATGATTTGCAAGAAAGAAAGGCTGTTTTAGAAGCTGTTTCTAATAATGAAGATAATTATACATACCTAGAGTTTATAGCACCAACTAGAGGTTTAATAGGTTATAGAAGTGCGTTTATTACTAACACAAAAGGGGAAGGCATAATGGTTCGTAGTTTTGAAGATTATCGGCCTTATGTAGGACCAATTAGTGGAAGAAAAAATGGCGTATTAGTTTCGATGGAAAACGGTAAAACATTGGGATATTCTTTATGGAATTTACAAGATAGAGGTACATTAATAGTGGGACCAGCTGTTGATGTGTATATAGGAATGATTGTTGGAATTAATAATCGTGAAAATGATTTAAATGTTAATCCATGTAAGAATAAACAATTAACTAATACCAGAGCAAGTGGAAGTGATGAAGCAATTGCTTTAATTAAACCTAAAACGTTTACTTTGGAAGAAGCATTAGAATTTATAGAAGATGATGAATATGTAGAAGTAACTCCTACTGATATTAGATTAAGAAAAAAAATATTGGATCCAAACGAAAGATATAGATTAAATAGAAAATAAAATCGCAAATAATTATTGCGATTTTTCTTTTTTGAGACGATAATATTTACCTTTTTGTTCCATAAGTTCTTTATCTGTCCCTATTTCTTTTATTTGACTGTTTTCTAAATATATTATTTTATTGTACGTTTGAATAAGTGGTAGTTTATGAGATATTATAATGATGGTTTTATTTTTTTGTTTAGAAATGGATTTTTCGATTTCTTTTTGATAGTTAGCAGAAATATCTATAAATGGATTATTTATAATTAATAATTTTTTATTACTTATGATAGAACGAATTATAGTTAGTATTTTTTTTAAGTATTTTGGAAGATATTCAATGTCACTAATGATGGTTCCTTCTTCGTTAGGAAGACTTTTTATATAATGGTCTAACTGATATTCTTTTAATAGTGATTCTAATTCTTCATAGGGTATTTCTTTATTATAAAGTAAGTTATTAATTAATGATGTGTTTTTTAGCCAGTCATAGTTAATATCTATTAATTTTAAAGTATTTATTTCTTTTATGTTATTATTGTCAATAAAGATTTCTCCTTCATAGTTTAAGTTTTGATTAATAAAAGTATCAATAAATGGTAAATAATCTTTATTATCAACAATAATATATATTTTATCATTTTTATTAATAGTTAAATTAAAATCATATAGTAAATTGGGAATCATTAAATTTGATATAGTAATGCTTTTAAAATTTTTAATATTATTATTGGAATAATTATAGTTGTTTTTAACTGAATAATTATAAGTATTTGCTAAATAAATAGACATGATTAGTAAAATATTACTTAATATTATATTTACAATTGTTGTATAAGAATAGTTATTATATAAAATTAATAAATACAAAATTATGAGGAAGATGTTGATAGTTATTTTTAAGTAACCAATTAAATTTTTATAAAGTAATGATTTTTCGTAAGATTTTAGATAACTTGTTAGATTATTAAGTTTTTTTCGGTATAAATTATAGGCGATTGTTGTTTCTATGCCACTAATATTTTCATCTATAAAACTTGTTATTTGAGCTTGATTATTTAAATGGTTATTTATCTTTTTTTTAGTTAATTTATTTATTATTAAGTTAGTCAAGAAGAATATTATTGGATATATAAAAACAATAGGCGATTTTATTTGGACTAATAAATAAAAGAATATGGGAATATAGGTCGAAATAATAATAAAATTATTAATCATTGCGATTTTATAATATTGTAGCAAAAATATTAAGTATAGAATTAATAATAAAGGTATAATAAAATATAATTCGTTTTTGAGAATATATATTGATATAAAAGAAATTAAATAAAGTGATAGTATGTAGATTTTTTTTCTCATAATTTCATTTTCCTTTCTATATCTTTAGGAATGCTTTTATTAGAACCTTCATATATTATTTTTAAATCTTTCATTATAATTAAGTGATCGGCAAAAGTTATAAGATTAGGATTGGTAGTTGTAATAATAACAGTTTTAGGCAAATCTTTAATATTATTTATAATTCTCTTAGTACTTGAGAAAGAAATATCATTTAAAGTTTCATCAAAGATTAACAATTCTTTAGATCTTATTAAATTAAGAGCTATTTTTAATTTAGCGTTTTGTTCTGGTGAAATGTTTTGACCATTATTAATTATTAAATAATTCAAATTGTAAGTAAAGTCTTGAGCATTTGCAATTTTTAGAACATGATGGATTAATGTCGGATTAGTGTTTTTATTTAATTCTTTAAATAATTTGATGATAGAATTGGAAAATATTACCATATTTTGGGGTGAATAATTTGCTAAGTTTATTAGAGAATTGTTGATAATGGGTATATTATCAACAATAATATTGCCATCATCATATGAAATCTGATTTAGTAAAATTTTTAAAAGTGTTGTTTTTCCACTTAAATTAGGACCATATATAACAGTGATTTTTCCTTTAGGGAAGGTGATTGATATATTTTTAAATTGTTTATAATTTATATCTTTAAGCATTATATTATTTTTAAATGTGATGTTGCTACGATTATTTTTTGGTATATGTGAAGCATGATATGTTTTTAATAATAATATTGCTTCGATAATAGGTTCTATATTTAAGACGGTGATTATTAGAGGGATTATAAAGATAATTAAATTTAAGGTAGGTTTATTAAAAAACAAAATTAAGCTAATTACGGTTACGGAGTATAGCGTCTTTATAAAAAAAAAAAGAGCGATAATATTTTTATATTCTTTTTCTAATTTATTAATTTTTTTTGATTCTTTATTATATTTATTAGCAAGAATAATAGTTTTATAACCGTTTGTAAATTCATTTTTACTTTGGATATAAGTATTTTTTAGGCGTTGTAATTTTTTATAATTAATTGATAGGTAAACAATGGTTATGATAAAGAAAGAAGTTATTATTAAGACATTAATTTGCAAACCATTTTTATTTATAAAATATAAAATATTAAGAAGTAGGTGTAAAGGCAGGTATAAAATCGAAAATATTAATATAAATATATTATGTTCTATTTCAGAAATATTATTTGTTTTTAGTGCTGTTTTTCCTACATATTGATGATTATATATATTAAGTAAGTAGTTATAATGTAAATAACTTGTTGTTATACTGGAATATTTGGCTGTAAATATCAGTGATAATGTTAAACAAATGTAAGCTGGTAAAATAATATATACTGAAATAAACGTATTTATTAATAAGATGACTGAAATTATGTTTAAACATAAAATTAGAAAAATATACTTGAAGTTTTTTTTGTTAAGATAATTCATTTTTTCACCTACTTATTTATTATAATTAATTAATATACTAGGAGCAAGAATTATTGCTTTTTTTATCTTTTCTTGTATAATAATTATAAATTGGAGTGACATTTGTTATGAAAGTAATTAATATGGAAGAAATCCGCCAATCAATTTTAGATAAAGTTGGACTTGACATTGATTTGAGTATCGTAAAACATGTTTTATATGATGAAACTCTAGGAATCTATGTATTTAATGGTGATGATTTTTATTTTCTATGCAATAATGAAGGTGAGAAACCAGTATATTTGCGATGTGAAGCAGGAAAAATAAAAAGTATTGAAAAAGAAGATATAAGTTATTATGATTTAATGGAAGAAGATTCTATGGTATTCAGTTTTGATGGTAATATTAGGTGTGTTTTAGCTATGACTTGTGATGCACGAAATTTATATATGGCAGCAATAGATAAATATATCGGTGAAGAATCGGTATTAAGTTTGTTATCTAAACAAAATGTTGTTCGTCAAAGTAATGGCTATCCGTATATTTACTATCAGTCATTTAATTTTCCTGATGTAATTATTTTAAATGTTCACGACAAAAAATATAAATTATATTATTTAGTAGAATTCAATCATCATGATTTATTGACCTATATTTATGGGTTGTGGCGAACATCGGATGATGTAATTGATTTTTATAAAAAAGTTAAGGAAGCATATAACAAAAATTTTCCGACTTTTAGAAGATATGTTAAAAGTAAGTTATTATCTGGTCCTTATTTTGATGTAAAAAATAATTTATTACTAGGTAAAATTTATACGATAGAAGATCTTCAAGAAATGTTTAAGGATTTCGGAGGATTGGCTGTTGATAGAAATTTGATTAAATTTTATAATGGCGAATTAGAAGAAGTTAATGATTACCAACAAGCATTAAGATTGATTAGAAATAACGATTAAAATGTGATAAAATATGTAAAAGAAAGAGGTTTTTTATGAGAGAGTTTACAGAACAAGAGATAGTAAGAAGAAATAAAATTGATGAGATAAGAAATTATTGTAATCCTTATCCAGATAGATTTGAAGTTAATTATTCAATTAAAGATGCTAGTAAGTTAGAAGATGGTGTTACCGGCGTTAATGTTGCTGGAAGAATTGTATTAATGAGAAAAATGGGAAAGATATCTTTCTTAACGATTCAAGATATAGAAGGTCGAATACAAGTATCAATTAAAATTGATTTGGTAGGAGAGGAAAAGTATAAAGAATTTAAAGAAATATTTGATGTTGGAGATTTTATAGGTGTCTCTGGAGAAATATTTACTACGCATACTGGAGAAAAAACTATTAGAGCCAATAGCTTTGAATTCTTAGGTAAAGCTTTAAAACCACTACCAGAAAAATTTCATGGTTTAACAGATATTGAAGAAGTATATAGAAATCGTCCAGTAGATTTAATTATGAACAAAGAGGCTAGAGATAAATTTCTATTTAGAAGTAATCTTATTAAAGAAATTAGAAATTATTTAAATGATAAGGGATATATAGAGATCGAAACTCCTATATTAAATAATAAAGCTAGTGGAGCGTTAGCTAAACCATTTAAGACGCATCATAATGCATTAGATATTGATTTATATTTAAGAATTGCTCCTGAAACTTATTTAAAAAGAGCGATAGTAGGCGGTTTTACTAAGGTCTTTGAATTTGCGAGATGTTTCAGAAATGAGGGAATGGATGCTAGTCACTTACAAGATTTTACAATGTTAGAAGGTTATGGAGCATATCTTAATTATAAAGATAATATGGTGTTCTTAAAAGATATGTTACAAAGTGTTATTTATAAATTATTTGGAACATTAGAAGTAAGTGTTAATGGTAAAATGGTTGATTTGTCTGGTGAATGGAAAACTGTTTCTTTTAGAGATTTAATTTATAAATATGCTGATATAGATATATATGTTGATAATGATAAAGATAAGTTATTAAATAGAATTAAAGAAAAAAATATTCAAATAGATAGTGAAACACCTCTTGAAAAATTAGGTTATGGTAATCTGGTCGATCAGTTATATAAAAAGGTAGCCAGACCTTATATATTGAATCCAATATTCTTAGTAGAACATCCAATTGATTTGTCTCCTTTAGCTAGAGCTAATGATGATAATAAAAATATTACTGATAGATTTCAACTTGTTATAAATGGAGCAGAGATAATAAATGCTTATTCTGAATTAGTAGATCCGATGGAACAAGAAAAAAGATTAATTCATCAAGCTGAATTAAAAAATAATGGTGATGAAGAAGCAATGGTCATGGATTATGATTATATTGAAGCAATGGAAGTTGGTATGCCGCCGATTAGTGGGTGGGGTATTGGTATTGATAGATTAGTGCAATTATTAACTAGTAGTGAAAATATAAAGGATATAGTTTTATTTCCTTTAATGAGACCAAAAGATTAATTTTGGTCTTTTTTTATGAAATTTTTGGTGAATTTTTATTAAAAATATTAGGAAAATAATACTGATGTGTTATAATTATAATGGGAGGAGGAAATATGAAAAATATGTTAAAGAGACATGATTTATTAAAATTAGTGTCAATTGTTTGTTTAATAGCTTTTATTTTAACTTGGATAATTCCTGGTGGAGCATTTAGTGGAACTGAATTAGGAGCTACGCAATTCAGTCGTTTTGGCCTAGATGAAATATTCAGAGCGCCATTTTATGGCTTAAGTTATTACTTACCAACTATATTATTTTTCTTAGCAATAGGATTATTTTATGGTGTATTAACTGTAAGTGATAACTATATAAAAATGGTTCTAAAGTTAGCTAAATTATTTAAAGGTAAAGAAATTGTATTTGTAATTTTATCTACTTTGTTATTTGCTATTTATGCTTCTGTTTCTGGGGAGATACTACCTATTTTGATATTTGCACCATTTATTATAAGTGTAATGTTGAATATGAATTTAGGAAAAGTAGTTGGAGTAGCTAGTACATTTGGAGCTTTAATGTTAGGATTAATTGGTCCTACATATACTACATATGGCATAGGGTTTTTCCATCAATTTATGGGTACTGAAGTTACAACTGCTATAGGTATGAGAGCTCTTATTTTTGTTATTGCTTTTGTTCTATATTCTGTTTTTATGATTTTATATATTAAAAAACATAAAAAAGATAAAGAGATAAAAGAAGAAAAGAAATGCGATACTTTTTTAGTAAGTGATGTTAATAACAAGGATGCTAAAGTATGGCCAATGATTGTGGTGTTTGTATTATTGTTTGCATTAACAATTTTAGGATACTTTGATTGGAAAGGTTCATTTAATCTTGATGTATTTAATAATTTCCATCAATGGTTAATTGAATTAGAAGTTGGAAGTCAAACATTATTTTATTATTTAATTGGTAATGTTGGAGCGTTTGGAAATTGGGATTTATATACTATTTCTTATATTTTAATAATTGCGGCATTAGTTATTAAGTTGATATCTGGTATTAAATTTGATGATTTAATAACTAATATGGGAAATGGCTTTAAAAAATTATCTAATACTGCTTTATTAGTTGTTTTAGCTTATACTGTATTTGTTGTTTCTTATTCAACTTATATAGTGCCAAATATTACTAACTTCTTTGAAAATTTGGTAGAAGCTTTTAACCCAATTATTACTTCTATAGTTGTTATTGTATCTAGTATATTAAATGTTGACTTTGGATTTACTGGATTTAGTTTAGGTTCATTCTATGCAGCTCAATATCCTGATATGATAAATAATATCTTAGTAATTTTTACAAGTATTAATGGCTTAGTATCATTTGTGGCTCCTACAAGCATAGTATTGTTAGCAGGTCTATCATATGCTAATGTTTCGTATAAAGATTGGATTAAGTTTATATGGAAATTCTTACTAGCTATGTTAGCGGTTTTGTTAATAATATTTGTAGTGTTAACTTATTTATAAAAAAATCTTGCATAACAAATGCAAGATTTTTTATTTGTCTTTAAGCTCTT
Organism: uncultured Bacilli bacterium; assembly: GCA_944373135.1. Taxonomy (GTDB): domain Bacteria; phylum Bacillota_I; class Bacilli_A; order RF39; family UBA660; genus CALWAM01. The sequence goes on from CALWAM010000001.1 coordinate 13,833, forward strand.
CAAATAAAACTCTTATATCAATATTTAAGACTTTAGCAAAGCGCCATAATGTTCCTAAACTAAATGTTTGTTTATAATTTGGGCTTTCAATGTTCATGATAAAACCTTCGCTATAATTGCATAATAAAGCAAATTTTGCGACTGATAAATTTTTAAGTTTTCTTTGTTTTTTGAGATTTTGTCCCACTAAATAATAAATATAATTTTCGTCTTCTCTATCCATATTACAATTATTCCTCTCTTTTAAAAATATGTTCTCATCTATTTAGTGAAAAAAACTCATCCATTCGCTGAGTATTCTACGGTGTTTTTAAGATATACTATAAATAGTAGAGGAGATTTGTTATGAATAGAAGTTTTAATCCTGAAAAAGAATTAAGAAAAATTCAAGGTAATAATAAAAATAAAATAGTTGTTGGAATAATATTCTTATTAATAATTGTTGCAATAGGAACATCATTTGCTTTATATCAAGTTCAAAATAAACAAGATATAGTATTTACTAAAGTAGGGAATTTCGGAGGAGATTATATTATTGCAGCTTATATAGATGGAGAAAAAGTTTCAGATTTTCCTGAAAATAATGGCTCTTATATAGTAAATAACGTAGTTTGTAATAATGATGCTATTGGTAAATGGGATTATGAAAAATGGGGTATAAATATAACTAATACCAGTAAAACGGAGACAAAATGTAACATCTATTTTTATAATGTTTATAAAGATAATAGTGGATCTAATGTCCCAGTATTATTAAATAATATGATACCAATTAAATATGACGGAAGTAATTGGATTTATGCTAATAAAGCAGAAAAATGGTATGACTATGATGCTAAAGATTGGGCGAATGCTGTTGTATTAAATGATGGAATTAATAAAAATGTTGGAGATGTTATCACAGAAGAGGAAATAGCTTTATGGTATGTATGGATACCAAGATATACTTATACAATTTTTAATGGCAATAATGGTAGTGTTGCAGAGCAAGAAATTCAAATAAAATTTGAAAGTGGAACAAATAGTAGTGGAACAGTAAAGTGTATTGATAATGTAAGAGGTAGTGGCGATAGTAGTGAAGTATGTGTTGATCCGTCTAATGGAGGAGTTACTAATAATGTAAGTACATATACTCATCCAGCCTTTACCTTTGGTGATGAAGAATTAACTGGTTTCTGGGTAGGAAAATTTGAAGTTGGTGGAACAATCAATAAAATTGAAATAAGACCAAATATAACTAGTTTAAGTAATCAAAATCTTTCATCATTTTTTATGGCAATTCAAAATATTAGTATACAATATAATATAAATGGTGATAGTCATATGATGAAGAATATGGAATGGGGAGCCGTTGCATATTTAACTCAAAGTAAATATGGTAGATGTACAAATGGGGTTTGTGAAGAAATAAGTAGAAATAATAATTCTTCATTTATAACCGGTTATGCAGCCGTAAATGCTGCAACAACGGGTTTATCTGAAACGAGTGTGTCTACTAATGAGTTTGGAACAGATTTATCAATAACTCAACCGTATAATACAGAAGTAGGAATAAAAGCAAGTACGACCGGAAATATATATGGAATATATGATATGAGTGGCGGAGTATGGGAATTTGTAATGGGGGGTGTAGTTGACTCTTCTGGATTGTTTTATAATAATAGAACCGGTTTTACAGCCGCTTCTATTCCTAGTCCTAATTATTATGATTCTTATACGTATGATACATTATATACTCCACACTTTAGGGGTAAATTAGGTGATGCCACCAAAGAAACTAGAGTTAATGTTAACCCCGAGTATGGTGGATGGTATGGTGATTGCGGATATTTTCCAAGTGAAGACCTAGGTTGGGTTGCTCGTGGTGGACCGTATAATTATGGAACCGGCTCTGGTATTTTCTATTTTACACGTATTAGTGGAGCAAATGCCATTGCTTGGGGAACACGTAGTGCACTTAGTTAATTGTTGATAATGTATTAATAATATTCATTTAATACGAAGTCGTATTAAATGATTTAATTCTAAATTAAATATTTTTTCTCGGCTTTTTAGTGAAGATTGTTATCTGGATTATAATAGTCTCCTAATATCTTATAATTTAAACGGTCTTCACTAAAAAGCCGAGGGCATAAGAAAGAATTTATGTTCTTTCTTTTTTTTATGGACAACAAATGACAAAATAAGTGGGCATAAACATATATAATAACGATGGAGGAATGTTTATGGAATATAGTAAAGACATTAAGAATTTGTTTAGGATGGCGGAGAGGGAAATGATGTCTTTAAACCATCCTTATGTGGGGAGTGAACATTTGTTATTGGCATTATTAAAGAGTAATTGGGAATTAGTTAAAGATTTTAATAGATTAGGATTAACTTATGATAAATTTAGAAATGAATTAATAGGAATAGTGGGAAGGTGTAAGAAAAAGAGTGAAGTAATATTATATACACCATTACTTAAAAGGGTAATTGAATTGGCAGGGAATGATGCTATAGAAGAAGATGAAGCGATGAGCTATAATCATTTATTTAATGCTATTATAGAAGAAGGGGAAGGGATTGCAATAAGGGTATTATTAGCAATGGATATACCTTTAAATAAGTTATATAACATTGTTAATAATAAAAATAAATTAGGTATTAAAGAAGGAATATTATTAAATGAAATTAAAAATGACGAAATATTAATTGGCAGAGATAAAGAATTAAGAGAATTAGAAGAAATATTATTAAGAAAAAATAAATGTAATCCATTACTAGTAGGTAAAGCCGGAGTTGGGAAAAGCGCTATAGTTGAAGAATTTGTGCGACGAGTTAATAATAATGATGTTCCAGAGAGATTAAAAAATGTTAAAGTAATAAAGTTGGATATGGGAAGTTTAGTAGCTGGGACTAAGTATAGAGGAGAGTTTGAAGAAAAAATTACTACTTTGTTAGAAGAAGTTAATAATCGTAAGGATATTGTCTTATTCATAGATGAAATACATACTTTGGTAAATGCGGGAGGTGCGGAAGGAGCGGTAAGTGCCTGTGATATTTTTAAACCTTATTTAGCGAGAGGAAGCATTAAACTTATTGGGGCGACAACATTTAGAGAATATAAAAATAGTATATTTAGAGATAAAGCTTTAAATAGGAGATTCCAATTAATAGAAGTTTTAGAACCATCTTTTTACGAAACTATGGATATTGTTAAAGGATTACGCCATAGTTATGAAGAGTTTCATGATGTTATAATTAGTGATGATGTAATTAATGAATTAGTTAAATGTAGTAATGAGTATATTTATAATAAAAGTAATCCTGATAAAACCATAGACTTATTGGATTCGGTTTGTGTATATGTAAGTTGTAAAAGTTTAACTACTGGTGTAGAAGATAAAATGACGGAATTAAAAAATATGAAAAAAGCGAAAGATGATGCCATATGCGCGCAAAAATATGATACGGCTAAAGAGATTTGTCAGCGTGAAGATGAATTAAAAAAAGAAATAAAGTCTTTAAAAAAGAACAGTAGAGTTATCAAAATCACAGATATTCATGAGGTTATAAAGAGAAAATATAAAATGGTGTATGATAAGAAAGAAATTAAAAATATTGTTGATAAGTATGAACTTATGAACAAAGAGTTTGTTATAAATTCTATTATGAATAAATTTTTAGAAATTGAAGAAGATAAGGAAGTACTAAATATGTGTAGAGAAATTTTTGGAAAACAATTAATAATTATTGATGGTATAGATTATAGAGAAAATAGTAGTATTTATAAATTAATAGGAGTTCCTAAGGGATATCAAGGTTATAGAGAGGAATATAAGTTAGAAATTTTTAAAGATAATCCGTTTGGTTGTTTATATATAAAAAATATAAATGAAATGGCTTTAAATGTACAAGAACTAATTAATAAAATAATTAAAGATAGAATTATTACAGATCAAGAAGATGATAAAATTAGTTTTAAAAATGTTTTTATAGTCAATAATAAAGTAAGAGTAAAAAGTAGTATCGGTTTTGGTTTATAGGTAAAAGCATTAAATGCTTTTTATTTTGGAAAAAATTTGATATACTAAGGACAGAAATGAGGGATTTATATGGCAGTAAGAACAAGATTTGCACCTAGTCCTACCGGCTATATGCATATTGGCAACTTAAGAACCGCTATATTTGAATATTTAGTAGCTAAGAAAGATAATGGAGATTTTATTTTAAGAATAGAAGATACTGATCAAAATAGAAAAGTTGATGGGGCTATAGATTTTATTTATAAAACTTTGGAGTTATGTCATTTTAAAATAGATGAAGGTCCTAATAATCCTGGTAAAGTAGGTCCTTATATTCAAAGTGAAAGGAAAGCTATTTATAAAGAATATGCTGAAAAATTAGTATCGATGGGGGCAGCATATTATTGTTTTTGTACGGAAGAAGAATTAGATAGACAAAGAAAAGTGGCAGAAAGTAGAAGAATTCCTTTTATGTATAATGGAAAATGTAGTATTTTAACAGAAGAAGAAATAAAGGAAAAACTTGATAGTGGTATACCTTATGTAATAAGACAAAAGATGCCAAAAAATGGGGTTACGATTGTTAATGATTTAGTTTATGGCAAAATTAAGATTGATAATAGTATTTTGGAAGATCAAATTTTACTTAAAAGTGATGGCTTTCCAACTTATAATTTTGCGAATGTTGTAGATGACCATTTAATGGGAATTACACATGTTATTAGAGGACATGAATATTTAGATCAAACGGCTAAGTATAATCTGTTATATCAAGCCTTTGGTTGGCAAGAGCCTACTTATATTCATGTAGCAATGGTTTTAGGGGAAGATGGTAATAAATTAAGTAAAAGAAATGGTGATGCTTCTTTTATGGATTTATATAATCAAGGGTATTTACCAGAAGCTATTGTAAATTATTTAGTGTTATTAGGATGGAGTCCAAATTCTAATCAAGAAATATTTTCAATGGAAGAATTAATACAAGCTTTTGACCCTACAAGAATAAGTAAAAGTAATAGTCAATATGATGTTAAAAAATTAAATTGGGTTAATGCACATTACATTAAGAACATGGATGATGAAAAATATTTAGAATATATAAAACCATTTTTAACTAATGCATATGATTTAAGTAATAAGACTGATGAATGGATTAATAAATTGTTACTAACTTATAAAAGTCATATTTCTTATGGAAAAGAAATAGAATATGAAGTGAAATGGTTGTTTACTGAAGAATTAGAAATGGATCAAGAATGTAAAGATTTTATGTTAAGTGATGATAGTATTAAAAATACTTTAAAAATCTTTCTTGATGAAATTAAAAATATAAATAATTGGGATAGTACAGAGATTAATAATTGTATTAATATTACCAAAGAAAAAGCTCAAGTCAAAGGTAAATTGTTATTTATGCCGATAAGAATTGCGTGTACTCATCAAATGCATGGCCCAGAACTTGCTGATACCTTGTATTTGGTTGGAAAAGAAAAAATATTAAAGAGATTGGAGGATTATAATGAGAATATATAATTCATTGACTGATAAAATAGAGGAATTTAAACCTATTAAAGATAACGAAGTTACTATGTATGTGTGTGGACCTACAGTTTATAATTATGTTCATATAGGTAATATGAGACCGGTCATAACTTTTGATATGGTTGCTAATTATTTTAAATATTTAGGTTATAAAGTTATTTATGCTAGTAATTTTACTGATATCAATCCTAAAATTATTACAGCAGCTAAAGAATTAGGAATAACTGAAAGAGAAGTCGCTGATAAATTTATTAAAGCGTATTTAGATGATTTAAAGTCTTATAATTGTAATGAAATAGATTATCGTCCAAAAGTAATTGATAATTTAGGTAATATTTATAATTTTATTAAGGCATTAATTGATAAAGGTTATGCTTATGTAAATGATGGAGACGTTTATTTTAGAGTTAGTAAAGTAAAAGATTATGGAATATTAAGTAATCAAGATATCGAAGAATTAGAAAGTGGTGCAAGAGTTGATGTTGATCCTAAAAAAGAGGATCCATTAGATTTTGCTCTATGGCGAAAAACTGATGAAGGGGAAAACTTTTTATCACCTTGGGGATATGGAATTCCAGGATGGCATACTGAATGCGTTGTTATGATAAATAGTATATTTGGAGAAAAGATTGATATTCATGGTGGTGGAATAGATTTAAAATTTCCTCATCATGAAAACGAAATTGCTCAAAGCTTAGCATTACATAATAATACACTTGCTAATTATTGGATGCATAATGGTCATATAAATATTAATGGAACTAAAATGAGTAAAAGTTTAGGTAATTTTATATTAGCTAGGGACTTTATTAAAGACCATGATGCTAATGTCGTTAAAATAGTAATGTTTAAAACTCATTATAGATTGCCATTAAATATAACTGATGAACTATTTAATGAAGCTAAGATTATAAATGAAAAAGTTTATAATGCTTTAAAACAAGCTAACTTGAGTATTCAATTGAATAATTTGAAAATCGGTAATATATCAGTAGATGATAATATAAATAAAATAATGGATGAAGATTTTAATACTCCAAATTTAATTAGTTATATGATGGAATTAGTAAAAGAATTAAATGCTAATTTACGTAGTAAAAAAGATATATGTGATACATATGATAAACTTAAATTAGTAGTAAATATTTTAGGTTTAGTGTATAATTTTAGTGTGTTGAGTGAAAGTGACATAGATTTATATAATAAATGGGTATTATTAAAAAATAATAAGGATTTTGAACATGCTGATATTATTCGCAAAGAATTAGAAAGTAAAGGAATATTATAATGGACTTATTGTTATTGATTTTGGTATTAGCAATACCTGCTATAGCGCAAATAGGAATATCAAGAAATTACTCTAAATATGGAAAGATAAAAGCTATAAAAGGATTGACTGGTCAAGAGGTGGCTCGTAAAGTTTTAGATGCTAATGGCCTAACTGATATTTATGTTGTAGAGACTCCTGGAGAATTAAGTGATCATTATGATCCTCGTCGAAAAGTCGTTAGATTATCACCGGATATTTTTCATGGAGATAGTATTGCTTCTGTAAGTGTTGCTGCTCATGAATGTGGTCATGCTATTCAAGATAAGGAAGGCTACATGCCAATGCGAATTCGAGCTATGATTTTCCCAATTGTAAATGTAGCAACTTCGGTTTCCTATTTTATTATATTCTTAGGTATTTTAATGCAGTTATTAGATATGATATATTTAGGAATAGCCTTAACTTCTTTAGGATTATTATTTCAAATTGTTACTTTACCTGTAGAATTTAATGCTAGTACAAGAGCTAAAAATGAGTTAAATAAATTAGGAATTGTCAATGACAAAGAAATAGCTGGTGTAAATAATATGTTAAAGTCAGCAGCTATGACCTATGTTGCAGGAGTCTTAGCAAGTATATTGCAAATATTAAGATTATTATTAGTTTTTGGAAATAGAGACGAATAAAACACATATTGTTTGTATTTTAAAATGAACTTTATTTATAAAAAGATACTGATAAATGTTATCAGTATCTTTATTATTTTAAAAAGCCGTCAATTATTTTTTGTTCTGCTTCTATTTCTGTTAATCCTAGTGTCATGAGTTTTTCGATTTCATCTTTGGCTATTTTTCCAATTGATGCTTCATGAGTTAAATTGGCTTCACTATGATTGGCGTTTACCGCTGGGATTGAGGTTACTTTAGCTTGATCTTTGATTATGGCATCACATTCTATGTGAGCAAATGATTTATTATTGCCATTTACATTTGATTTGAATATTTGAGTAGATGTATCGGTGGCACATGCTCGTGATGTTATTTGGCAGGATGAATTTTCACCATTTAAATTAACTTCAAATTGAGACTCAGTATAATTATCTTTATTGGTTAATATTTTTTCATTTATGGTTAAAGTTGCGTTTTTTCCTATTTCAGCCTTAGTAATTCTGATGGAGTTATCAACTCCTTCTATTTGAGTAGTCTTTATTTCCATGCTAGCATTGTTTTTTAAATATACCTCAGTAGTAGGATTAAATATTTTACTATGATTATGTCCTTCGCCATAGTGATTTTCGATATAAGTTACATTTGCTCCTTCATCAACGAAAAAGCGATGAATGCCATTATGGGTAGATTTTTTATTACTGTTAGTTTTTATTGCACAGCCGGCTATGATATATACTTTGGCATTTTTATGAATATAAAAATCATTATAAACAATATCTGTTAATCCACTTTCTGATAGTATTACTGGTAAATAAATAAATTCTAAAGGTGTATCTTCTTTAATAATAATATCAAGTCCTTTATTTTCGGCTTTAGATATTATATTTACATTATCAGTGATTTGTTTCTTTACACTTTTTTTATTTAATCTTATGTTAAAAGCACCAGTCGGTTTTTTATTATCGGTTATTTTTAAAAGTATCTTTTCTTCATCATTATTCATGTTTGCACCTCTTTTGGCAACAATAGTTATGACAATTTAGTAAGTCTTGATAATTACCATTATTGCAGATTTTTTCTATTTTCCCATTTTTTAGAAGAATAATTTCATCAGCAATTTTAAATAATTTTTGTTGATGAGATATTATAATTGTTGTTTTATTTTTTTTGAATTTAGGATTAGAGAACAATTCTACTAAATCATTGAAGCTCCATAAATCTATTCCAGCTTCTGGTTCATCAAGAATAGTAATTTTACTAGGTCGATTGATTATGCCGGCGATTTCGATTCTTTTCATTTCGCCACCGGAAAGTTTGTCGTTTAATTCCCGATTAGAATATTCATCGTAATTTAAACCAACTGAGGCTAAGATGGTAGATAATTCTTCATTGCTATTTATTTTATTAGTAGATATGTTTATAATGTCAGCAATAGTTAGGCCTTTAAATTTAACTGGGGATTGATAACCATATGAAATTCCTTTTTGAGCTCTTATGGTTATTGAATTATTGGTTACATCTTCATTATTTAACAATATAGTTCCTGAAGTAGGTTTATTTATCCCCATAATTATTTTGGCTAGAGTTGATTTTCCGCTACCGTTTGGTCCTGTTATAATATAAGTTTTGTTGTCTTCTAGTGTTAAATTTATATTATTTAAAATAGTTTTATTATCTATTATATAAGATATGTTATTTAATTTTAGCATATTTCCTCCTTTTTAATTCGGCAATATTATTTTAACAATTCAGTATTGTTTTGTAAATATAATTAAATTATAAACATTTTTACTAGTATTTATTATTTTTGTGATAAGATATATTAAATTAGTTATTTGTTAATAATATTTATGGAGGTTTATTTATGTTTAAGTTAGTATCAAATTATGAGCCAAGTGGTGATCAACCTAAAGCTATAAAAGAATTAGTAGATGGTATTAATGGTGGTAAAAAAGAGCAAGTATTACTTGGAGCAACCGGAACTGGTAAAACTTTTACGATTGCTAATGTTATAGCTAGTGTTAATAAACCTACTTTGATTTTAGCTCATAATAAAACATTAGCTGGGCAATTGTATTCGGAGTTTAAAGAGTTATTTCCGGAAAATCATGTTGAGTATTTTGTATCATATTATGATTATTATCAACCTGAAGCATATGTTCCTAGTAGTGATACTTATATTGAAAAAGATGCATCGATTAATGATGAAATTGATGAATTAAGACATGCAGCTACTTCAGCTTTAATTAATAACCGAGATGTAATAGTTGTAGCTAGTGTATCATGTATATATGGTATTGGCGAAAAAGAAGAGTATGAAAAAAAGATGTTAACTCTAACAGTAGGCGATGTTATTAGGAAAAATGATATTATTAACAGATTGGTTGATATGACATACGAGAGAAGCGATATTGATTTTCATCGGGGAACATTTAGAGTACGAGGCGATGTAATAGATATTATTCCGGTAAATGAAAAATCTTCAGGAATTAAAGTTGAGTTATTTGGTAATGAAGTTGATAGAATATCTATGTTTGATCCGGTTACTGGTGTAGTTAGTGAAAATAAAAAAAGTATTACTTTATTTCCTGCTAGTCACTTTGTAACTAGTGATGAAAAAATGGCTGAAGCAATAAGAAGAATCGAAGAAGAACTGAAAAACAGATTGAAAGAATTACATGATAAAAATAAATTAATTGAAGAACAGAGACTAAAAGAACGAACAAATTATGATTTAGAAATGTTAAGAGAAACTGGATTTTGTAATGGAGTTGAAAATTATTCGCGACATCTTGCCTTACGCGGGGAAGGAGAAACTCCTTCGACTTTAATTGATTTCTTTCCTAAAGATTTTTTGTTGGTAGTTGATGAATCTCATGTTACATTGCCACAAGTACGAGGAATGTATAATGGAGATAGACAAAGGAAACAAACATTGGTAGATTATGGCTTTAGGTTGCCAAGTGCATTAGATAATCGTCCATTAAAATTTGATGAGTTTAAAAGTAAAATAAATCAAGCAATTTATGTCAGTGCAACACCTGGCGACTATGAACTTGAGCAAACTAATGGGGAGTTTGTTGAACAAATAATTAGACCAACCGGTCTATTGGATCCAACTATAGAAGTTAGAAAAACAGAAGGGCAGATTGATGATATTTTAGGAGAAATTAATAAAAGGAAAGAATTAAACGAAAGAGTATTAATTACTACACTGACGATTAAAATGGCTGAAGAATTAACTAATTATTTAAAAGAAATGGGAATTAATGTAGCTTATTTACATAGTGAAGTTAAGACATTGGAAAGGTTAAAAATAATCAAAGATTTAAGGCTTGGTAAATATGATGTTGTAGTTGGTATTAATTTATTAAGAGAAGGAATCGATATTCCTGAAGTAAGTTTGATATGTATTTTGGATGCTAATAAGCAAGGATTTTTACGAAGTAGTAGAAGTTTAATTCAAACGATAGGAAGATGTGCGAGAAATAGTAAAGGTCATGTAATAATGTATGCTGATACTATTAGTGAAGCAATGGATTATGCTATTAAAGAAACAGCAAGAAGAAGAAAGATTCAAGAAGAATATAATAAAGAACATAATATTGTACCTAAAACTATTATTAAAGAAATTAGAGAAGTTATTTCGAATAAAATAGATGAATCGCCAAAAGAAGAGAAATTAAGTAAGAAAGATAAAAATGAATTGGCGATTAAAGTAGAGCAACAAATGAAGGAAGCCGCTAAGAATTTAGATTTCGAAAGAGCAATGGAATTAAGAGAGATATTATTTGAATTAAAAAGTGGTAAATAATTTTAGATTATGATATTATTTATATTTGAGAGGTGAGTATGATGGAAAAAGTTTATGTTTTTGGGCATAAAAAGCCAGATACAGATTCAGTTTGTGCTAGTATTACTTTATCTTATTTAAAAAATAAGTTAGGTTTAAATACTACTCCTAGAGTTTTAGGTAGTATTAATAATGAAACTAAATTTGTATTAGATTATTTTAAATTTGATGAACCTAAATATTTAAATGATGTAAAGGTTCAAATAAAAGATATGGAATATAATAAAGAGGCAATGATTAATGAATATTACTCTATTGCTGATACTTTTAATATGATGAATTCATTGAAAGTAACGGGATTACCTATAATCGATAATAATAAATATTTAGTAGGTTATGTAAATTTAAAAGAAATATCTAAGTATTTATTAGGAGAAAATATTAATGTTTTAAATACTTCTTATGATAATATTGTAAAAGTTTTAGATGGTAAAAGTGTTTTAAAATTTGATGATGAAATTAAGGGAACTGTGATAGCATCTGCCTATAAAAGTAGCTCATTTATAAAAGATATTAAATTAGATTCAACTAATATACTTTTAGCAGCTGATAGAAATGCAATAGTTGAATATGCTATTGATTCTAAAGTTAAGTTAATAGTAATTATTGGAGATTATGAGCTAGATGATGAATTAATTAATAAAGCCAGAAAAAATAAAGTTAATATTATTTATACAAAATATGATACTTTTATGGCGGTTAATAAAATTAAAGTAAGTAATTATGTTAAAAATATTAATGTTACGAAAACTCCTATTACTTTTAAAGATAACGACTTTAGGGATGACTTTGTTGAAATCGCTAATAAATATGGGCATACAAATTATCCAGTAGTGGATAAAAATAATAAATGTGTAGGTATGTTAAGATTGGTTGATAGTAATAATTATAAGAAAAAAAGTGTTATATTGGTTGATCATAATCAACTTATTCAAAGTGTGGAAGGATTAGAACAAGCCGAAATAATTGAAATTGTAGATCATCATAATTTGGGTACCATTGGTACTAATAATCCAATTAACTTTAGAAGTATGCCAGTAGGATGTACTAATACTTTAATTTACTTATTGTATAAAGAGAGTAATGTGGAAATTCCTAATGATATAGCTGGTTTAATGTTATCGGCAATATTATCTGATACTTTATTATTAAAAAGTCCAACAACTACTAAATTAGATATTGAAGTTGCCAATAAATTAGCGGCGATTGCTGGAGTAGATATAACTAGTTATGGTATTGAAATGATTAAAGCTGGAAGTTCAATAAAAGGCTTGTCATCTGAAGAAGTGGTTTTCCAAGATTTTAAAGAATTTAAATATGAAGATATAAAAATAGGTATAGGTCAAGTAAATACTTTAGATATTGATGAAATATTAAAGGATAAAAATAGTTATATTAATGTTTTAAATAAAATGGAAGATGATGGTTATAAGATTTCTTTACTATTCATAACTGATGTAATTAAAAATGGTAGCTATATTTTGTACAATGGAAATAGTAAAGATATTGTGAGTGCTTGTTATAAAGTCTCTGATATTGAAGAAGGCAAATATTTAGATGGCGTTGTTTCGCGTAAAAAACAAATGTTACCAATGTTGTTAGAATATTTAGAAAGATAGTAAATGATCGAATTTACGTATTATCCATATGAATATTATGAAGATGAAATATATAATATTATGGTTAAATATATTAGAAAATATTTAAGAGATTATAATGGGAATTTGGCTAAAAATAAAGTTTTATCGGCATTAAAATTTCTTTTGATTGATACATTAAGATATGGTAATTTATCATCGTACGATATATTATTTGGAGATTTATTGCCTAGTAAAGATAATGGGGAATATATATTATGTAAACTTTATGAAACATTAATAGGATTATCTTATTTTGGCATTACTAATACGATGATTGCCAATAATTATTATGAAGTATATCAAATTAATTTGGATGATGAGGATATTTTAAAATTATATTTAGAATTTATGAATTATATTGCTTTAATTTGTGGTATTAATTTTAAGATATCTGATGATGATATAAAAAAAGAAGTAATGATGTTGGAGAGGGTGAAATCTGGTGAAGGCGCTGATTACAGGAGCTAGTAGTGGAATAGGCAAAGATATGGCTTATTATTTAGATAGCTTAGGTTATGATTTAGTATTAGTAGCTAGAAGAGAAAGTTTACTTGAAAATATAAAAAAAGAGTTAAAAAATAATGTCGAGACAATAGCTTTAGATTTAAGTATTGAAGAAAATGTATATAAATTATATGAAATGACAAAAGATAAAGAAATAGATTTCTTAATTAATAATGCCGGATTTGGTTTATTTGGCTTGACTATTAATACGGATTTAGATACAGAATTAAAAATGATTAATTTAAATATAAAAGCTTTACATATTCTAACTAAATTATTCTTAAAGGATTTTTATAAAAAGGATAAGGGCAGAATATTAAATGTTGCTAGTAGTGCCGGGTTTATGGCTGGACCTAAACTTAATACTTATTATGCTACTAAAAATTATGTTTTAAAATTTACTTTAGCTATTTATGAGGAATTAAGAAAATTAGGCAGTAATGTTAAAATAAGTGTTTTGTGTCCTGGACCAGTTAATACTGAATTTAATAAAGTTGCTAAGGGAAAATTTACAATTAAAGGATTAAGTAGTGAGTATGTTAGTAAATATGCAATTGATAAGAGTTTAAAGAATAAATTAATTATTATACCAGGATTTAGTATTAAAATAGGAGTCTTTTTAACGAGATTTATTCCAACTAAATTATTATTAAAATTTGTTTATCGTATTCAAGAAAGAAAAAATAAAGAGAAGTGATCTCTTTATTTTTTTCTAATAGCTTCACTATACCATAAAACATCATCTTTTTTTTGTTCGTTTAACATTATAAAATTACTTAGCATACGATATGTTTTAGTATCAGTGTTTTTAATAGTGGTATTTTTGATTGGTTCATCATTTTCAATGCGGTCAAGGATAAAATCTGTTGAAGTATTTAAGTAGTCGGCAATTTTTATTAATGTTTCCACGCTAGGATATGCTTTACCGCTTTCATAAGCACTTATTGTTTCTTGAGTAACACTAGCAATTTCTGCTAATTTAACTTGAGTGACTTTTCTCTTTTGTCTAATTTTTTTTAGATTGTTCATAGAGCCTCCTATATATTACATTTATATTATAATATTGATTTAAATTATAGTCAATTATTTTTTATTTACAATTCGAACAAATGTTGGTATAATTTAAAAGTGATTTTTATGAGGTTTAAAAAAGTTTATATCGAAATTACTAATAAATGTAATTTAAATTGTTCTTTTTGTATCGGTAATGAACGTAAAAAAAAATTTATGACAAGAGATGAATTTCTAATTATCTTAAATAAATTAAAGGGATATACTAAGTATTTATATTTTCATCTTATGGGAGAGCCTTTGTTACATCCTGATATAAACGAGTTTATTAATATAGCTAGTGAGGATTATTATATTAATATTACAACAAATGGGTATTTAATTAAGAGGATTGAAAATAATAAAAATATTAGACAATTAAATATATCTTTACAAGATTTTGATAGTAAAATTAGTAGTTTAGATAATTATATGGATAATATATTTAAAAGTGTTAATATTTTAAGAAGTAATGGGGTTATAATTAACTATCGAATTTGGGGAAAGAATGAATTAAAGAATAAAATTAAAGATATTTTAATTAAAGAATATGGAAGTCTTGATAATCATACGTTAAGTAAAAATGTATTTTTTAGTGAAGAAGAAGAATTTATTTGGCCAAGTATGAGTAATTCTTATTATAATGATATGGGGAGTTGTCAAGGATTAGTCACACATATTGGAATCTTGGTGGATGGTAGTATAGTTCCTTGTTGTTTAGATAGTGCTGGAGTGATAACTTTAGGAAATATATTTAATGATGAAATTGAACATATTTTAAATAATGATAGAGTAAAAACAATGATAGATGGATTTAAACATAATAAGAAGCGTGAAAAATTATGCTGTAAATGTAATTTTTATGATAGAATAATCAAAAACGGGAAGTGATAATATGGATAAAATTATTGTTAAAGGGGCAAGGGAAAATAATTTAAAAAATATTGATATTGAACTACCAAAGAATAGTTTAATTGTAATGACTGGAGTTAGTGGGAGTGGTAAAAGTAGCCTGGCTTTTGACACAATCTATGCTGAAGGGCAAAGAAGATATGTTGAAAGTTTATCTGCTTATGCTCGACAATTCTTAGGAGGTAGTGAAAAACCGGATGTAGATTCTATTGAGGGATTAAGTCCTAGTATATCAATTGATCAAAAGACTACTAATCGTAATCCACGTAGTACAGTTGGGACAATTACTGAAATTTATGATTATTTAAGGTTGTTATTTGCAAGAATAGGAACACCTTATTGTCCAATTCATAAAGAACCAATTAAAAGTCAAAGTATTGAAGAAATGACTAATAAAGTATTAGATTTAGAAGAAGGAACAAAAATAGAAGTTTTAGCACCTGTTGTTAGAGGAGAAAAGGGAACTCATAAAGATTTGTTTGAAAGGTTAAGAAAAGAAGGCTATTCAAGAGTTAGAGTAAATGGTGAAGTTAAAGATTTAATAGAAGATATAGAATTAGAAAAGAATATAAAAGATAATATTGAAGTTATTATTGATAGAATAGTGGTGGCTAAGGAAGAAAGAAGTAGGATTTTTGAGGCTATCGAAACGAGTACTAAGCTAGCTGATGGGATGACTTTAATTGTTGTTCATGGGCAAGGCGAGATGTTGATGAGTGAAAATTATGCTTGTGTTCATTGTAATTATTCTTTACCGGCTTTAGAGCCAAGATTGTTTTCATTTAATGCTCCTTATGGAGCTTGTGAAGAGTGTAAAGGATTAGGTATAAAACAATCTATAGGAGAAAATTTATTAATACCTGATAAAAATAAAAGTATCAACGAGGGGGCAATACTAACTTTAAGTGGTGAAGATAGTATATATTATTCAACGGTTAAAACAGTTTGTAATCACTTTAATATTGATATGGATAAGCCTTTTAAAAAATTGACTAAAAAAGAAAAAAATATAATCCTATATGGTACTGATGAGATAATTAATTTTAATTATGTTGCTAAAAATGGTAATAAAAGAGTAACAAAAGATAATTTTGAAGGAATTATAAATAATTTAGAGAGAAGATATATTGAAACAAATAGCAATTGGATAAGAGAGTGGCTAGATTCTTTTATGGTTGAAAGTGAATGTCCTGTTTGTCATGGAGCAAGGTTAAAGTCAGGTGTTTTGAGTGTTTATATTAATAAAAAAAATATCTATGATTTGACTAAACTTAGTATAAAGGATTTAAAAGACTTTATTGATAATTTAAAACTAACTAAAGAACAAGAAACGATAAGTGAATTAATTTTAAAAGAAATTAAATCAAGATTGCAATTTTTAGATAATGTTGGTTTAGGTTATTTAAATTTAGCGCGTACGGCAGAAACTTTAAGTGGTGGAGAAGCACAAAGAATAAGATTAGCTACTCAAATTGGAAGTAGATTATCTGGAGTATTATATGTATTAGATGAACCTAGCATTGGACTTCATCAAAGAGATAATGATAGATTGATAAAATCTATGAAAGATATGGTAAACTTAGGTAATACATTAATTGTTGTTGAACATGATACGGATACAATGATGGCTGCTGATTATTTGGTTGATATAGGGCCGGGAGCAGGAACTGATGGAGGAAGAATTATGGCTTGTGGAACTCCAGAAGAGGTTATGCATAATAAAAATAGTTTGACAGGAAAGTATTTAACTGGAGAATTAAAAATTGATGTTCCCGAAAAAAGAAGAAAAGGTAATGGTAAATTCTTAGAAATCATTGGAGCCGAAGAAAACAATTTAAAGAATATTGATGTTAAGATTCCTCTTGGTAAATTTGTATGTGTTACAGGAGTTAGCGGCAGTGGTAAAAGTAGTTTAATTAATGACATTTTATATAAACATGTAGCTAGCAAATTATATGTAATGAAAGAAAAATTAGGTAAGTGTAAGAAAGTTAAGGGAATAGAAAATATTGATAAAGTTGTACAAATAACTCAAGATGCTATTGGAAGAACGCCAAGAAGTAATCCGGCTACATATGTAGGATTATTTGATGATATTCGGGATGTTTTTGCTGAAATGAAAGAAAGTAAAGCTCGGGGTTATACAAAGAGTCGTTTTTCATTTAATGTTAAAGGTGGAAGATGTGAGGCTTGTTATGGGGATGGCGTCAAAAAAATAGAAATGCATTTTTTGCCTGATGTTTATGTACCGTGTGATGTCTGTCATGGTACTAGATATAATCGAGAAACTTTAGATATAAAATATAAGGGCAAAAATATTGCTGAAGTTTTAAAAATGCGAGTTAGTGAAGCTGTTTCATTTTTTGAAAATGTCCCTAAAGTTAAAAATAAGTTGGATATATTAATGGATGTAGGATTATCATATATTGAACTTGGCCAAAGTGCTCCGACATTAAGTGGTGGAGAAGCTGGTAGAGTAAAATTAGCTAAAGAGTTGCAAAAGAAAGCAACTGGTAAAAGCTTATTTATTTTAGATGAGCCAACTACCGGATTACATACTCATGATATAAAAAAATTAATTGCAATATTAAATCGAATTGTAGATAATGGAGATACAGTTATTGTTATTGAACATAATCTAGATGTTATTAAAGTTGCTGATTATATTATTGATTTAGGACCAGAAGGCGGAGATGGCGGCGGCACTATTGTAGCAACTGGAACACCAGAGGAAGTTGCTAAAGTAAAAGAATCTTATACTGGTCAATATCTTAAAAAGTATTTAAAATAAGTATTAAAACTACTTATTTTTTGACATAATTAAATAGTAGATAAATAATTACTAATTTGATATACTTTATTTTAGGAGGAGATATAATGAATGAAATAGCATTTAGTATAGGGGGATTTCAAGTATATTGGTATTCATTGTTTATTATCTTAGGAGTTGTTTTAGCTTATATTGTTATTAGATTAGAAGCTAAAAGATTAATGATAAATAAAGATTTTATCTTTAATTTAATGTTTTGGACGATTATTTTTGGAATTATTGGGGCTAGATTATATTATGTAATTTTTAAATTTCAATCTTATAAAGATAATTTGTTAGATATATTTAAAATATGGGAAGGCGGATTAGCTATTCATGGCGGAATTATTGCCGGTTTAATTACCATGTATTTCTATTGTAAAAAATATAAAATGAGATTATTGAGAATGACTGATATAGTTGTTCCAGGATTGATTTTGGCTCAAGGAATTGGTAGATGGGGTAATTTCTTTAATCAAGAAGCTTATGGATCTAGAGTAGCATTAAGTACTTTAGAAAACATGAAAATAATTCCGGATTTTGTGATTGAAGGAATGAAAATAGGCAATATTTATTATCATCCAACTTTTTATTATGAATTTTTGTGGTGTATACTAGGATTTATTATATTAATTATTGTCAGAAAATTAAAATATATTAAAATTGGACAATTGACGGCTGTTTATATGATGTGGTATGGTGTTGGCCGATTCTTTATTGAAGGATTCCGTACCGATTCTTTAATGTTTGGGGGATTTAGAGTTGCTCAAATAGTATCGGTAGTTTTATTTGTAATAGGACTTATTTTAACTATGTTACTTAGTCGTAAAGGAAGATTTGAAGATTTATATAGTGATAAGGATAATATAAAGGTGAGATTTTAATGATATATGATTTGATAATTATTGGAATGGGACCAGCTGGTATTAGTGCTGGGATATATGCAAAAAGAGCAGAACTTAATGTTTTGATGCTAGATAAGTCAGCACCAGGGGGATTGTTAAATATAATTAATAATATAGAAAATTATCCAGGATTTATTAATGTATCTGGTCCGGATTTGGCAATGAGTTTTTTTAATCAAGTAAACGGATTAAAAATACCTTATAAATTGGAAGAAGTAATAGATGTTAATCCGGGAGATATTAAAGAAGTTGTAACTAAGAATAATAAATATCAATGTAAAAGTATTATTATCACGACTGGTAGAGAAGCGCGAACAATCGGGTTAAAAAATGAAGATAAATTTTTAGGTAAAGGATTAAGTAAATGTGCGCTTTGTGATGGAGCTTTTTATAAAGGCAAAGATGTATGTGTTGTTGGCGGCGGTAATAGTGCGTTGGGAGAAAGTTTATATCTAGCTTCGTTGTGTCATAAAGTTTATTTGGTACATAGAAGAGATGAATTTACTGCTGATAAAGAATATATTGATAAAGTTAAAAATACCAAAAATATCGAATTACTAATGAAGAGGCAAGTAGTAGAGTTAAATGGTGAAGATTATTTAAAAAGTGTAACATTGGATAATGGTGAAGTATTAAATGTTGATGGTTTATTTACTTATATTGGTTATAAACCGATGACTAATTTTGCTGTAAAATTAGATTTGGTTGATGACAAAGGATATATTGAAGTGGATAAAAATATGGAAACTAAAGAAAAGGGGATTTTTGCGGCTGGTGACATAATAAAAAAAGATATTTATCAAATTGTAACAGCGACTAGCGAGGGAGCTATTGCAAGTATTAATGCTAATAAATATATAAAAAGTAAGAAGTGAGATTATGAGTTATAAAGAAGAAATTGTAGAATTACATGAAGAACGTAAAGAGAGTTTTATAATTATTTCAAAAGAATTAATTTCGATGTATTTTCATTGTTTTATGATGATGCCTACTAATGGTAAAATTCGAAAAAAACTTTTGAGTATATATAAAATGTTTTTAAATTATTTTAGTAATGAGGAAAAAATATTAACATTTATAAAAAATAATTATGGTAATGAGACTAAAAATGCTAGAGTTGAATTTATTCTTAATAATTTAGATGAGATGTTTTCAGAGTTTTATGATTGGTATGATGACTACATGTCTGAATTAGAGTTTAGTTTGTCAATGGGAGATGTTTCTGACTTATTATATGAATCTATTCCCTTATTTTATGATGATACAAAATTAATGAATGATTATAATTATTTAAAATTAGGTCTTTTCAAAAAAAATAATTAGTGATAAGATAATAAGTAGTTAAACGAAGAAAACGATTTAGTAGTTACTTTAGTTCTTAAAAAAGAGATTAAATGTGGATGGTGAGAACATTTAAAGATAAAAAAGTAATGAATTTCAGCGTTGGAGTTTAAAGCGTAAGGTTGCGTTAAACCAAAATAAAGAGCTAGAACTTCTAGAAATTGGGTGGTACCGCGAGAAATTCGTCCCAATGCTAGAAGTTTTTTATATGGAGGTATTTATGAAAGAAAAATTGGAAGAATTATTTAAATTGGCTAAGAGGGAAATTGATGGTTCATTAACTGAAGCAGATTTATTTAATGTTAAATCAAAATATTTAGGAAAAAAGAGTGAAATTTCTAGTTTGATGGTTAGTTTGAAAGATATGACCAACGAAGAAAAAAGGGAATATGGTAGTTTGTTTAATAAAATTAAAAACGATATTGAGTTATTAATTAATAACAAATTAGAAGAATTAAATAGTAAAGTAAGTTATTCTTTTGATGAAACTAAAGATTCTAATAGTGAATATGGTTCTTTAAGTCATATAACGATTGTAAGTAAGCAGGTTACTGATATTTTAAAAAGAATGGGCTTCACCGTAATTACTGGCCAAGAAATGGAAGATGAGTATCATAATTTTATCGCTCTTAATGTTGCAGAGAATCATCCAGCAAGAGATATGCAAGATACTTATTGGTTAAGTAATAAAATGGTATTAAGAACTCATACTTCTTGTAATCAAGTAAGAGCGATGGAAAATTATGGAGCGCCAATTAGAGTTTGTGCTCCTGGTAGATGTTTTAGAAATGAAGATATTGATGCATGTCATGAAAATACATTCTTTCAATTAGAGGGAATGGTTATTGATGAAAATGTTAGTATCAATAATTTAATATATGTAATGAAGGAATTATTGAAAGAAGTTTTTAAAACTGATGTAAAAGTTAGATTAAGACCAGGTTTTTTCCCATTTACTGAGCCATCATTTGAACTAGATTGTAGTTGTTTAATTTGTGGTGGTAAAGGATGCCCTACATGTAAAAATAGTGGATGGTTAGAGTTATGTCCTTGTGGAATGATTCATCCAAATGTACTTAAAATGAGTGGAATTGATACTAATAAATATAATGGCTTTGCTTTTGGCCTTGGTTTAACAAGATTAGCAATGATGAAATATAATATTGCTGATATAAGAGTACTTAATTCCGGTGATTTACGAAAATTGAAAGAATTTAATTTGAGGTAGGTGAAATTATGAAAATATCATGTAATATATTAAAAAAACATATTAAAAATAGTGAAGACATTGATTTTTTAAAAGTATGGGATAAGTTTACAATAAGAACAGCCGAAGTAGAAGATGTCTATGAAGTAGGTAAAAATATTGATGGGGTAGTAGTTGGTAAAATAATAAGTTGTGAAAATCATCCTAAAAGTAATAAATTGCATGTTTTAAACGTCGATGTTGGTAAAGAAGTATTACAAATTGTTTGTGGAGCGCCTAATGTTAAAGAAGGAATTAAGGTTCCTGTTATTCAAGTAGGAGGACATTTAGGTGATATAGAAATAAGTGTAAGACCATTACTTGGAGTTGATTCTCATGGTATGTGTTGTGCTATGGATGAACTTGGTATTGGTGATGATCATGATGGTATTATGATTTTACCTGATGAGTGGGAAATTGGTAAGGATATTAAAAAATATTTACCTTTTATGGAAGATATTATTGTTGAAATTGATAATAAATCTTTAACTAATCGTCCTGATTTATGGGGACATTATGGAATTGCTAGAGAAATAGCTGCTATTACTGGACATGAGTTATTACCTTTACAATTAGAAGACATTGTTAATAATAAAGAAGATATTAACATTAAAATCAATACTGATAATTGTTTAAGATTTACGGGAATAAAAATAGGTAATGTTAAAAATTTAGCGACTCCTTTATGGATGCAAGTATTTTTATACTATGCTGGTATGCGGAGTATAAATTTGTTAGTTGACTTAACTAATTATTTAATGTTAGAGTTAGGCCAACCGATGCATGCTTATGATGCACGTAATGTTAAAAGTATTGTCGTTGATATGGCTCGTGATAATACAACTTTTGTTACATTAGATAAAGAAGAAAGAAAATTAACTAGTAATAATATGATGATACTTGATGGTGAAAAATATATCGGCATAGCTGGTGTAATGGGAGGATTAGATAGCGAGACTCTACCTGATACCGAAGAAATATTATTAGAGAGTGCTTGTTTTGACGCTACTAGTGTAAGAAAAACGGCGATTAGTTTAGGACTTAGAACTGAAGCTAGTGCACGATATGAAAAGTCTTTAGATCCTAATATGACTGAAATTGCAATTAAAAGATTTATTTATTTATTAAAAAATATTGATAAAGAAATAGTTATTACGTCAAATATGACTGATGTTTATCCTAAAAAATTAAATGAATTAGAAGTAAGTTTAAGTAAAAAATTGTTGACTACTTATATGGGGAAAGAATTAGATAGTGAAATCGTAATTAAGATATTGACTTCTTTAGGTTTTAAAGTTAATGAAGAAGATGATTCTTATAAGGTTGTCGTTCCGACATTTAGATGTACTAAAGATATTAGTATGGCAGCTGATTTAATTGAAGAAATAGCCAGAATGTACGGCTATGAAAATATGGAATTAGTACCATTAAAATCTGATTTAACGTTTAAAGTTCATGAAGATTATTTTGATAAAGATTATGAAATAAAAGAATTCTTAGTTAATAGATATAATTTAAGTGAAATTCATACATATTTATGGTATAAAACCGGCTTTTTAAATAGTCTTAAAATTATGAAGGACAATACGAAATTAGTTGATAGAACTGAAGATAATATTTTAAGAGATGATATTAGATTAAGTTTATTGGAAGTATGTAAACTTAATATGAAGAATTTCAATAAAGTTGGTATATTTGAAATTGGTACTGAAATTCATGGAAATGATAATAAAAGAGTTTTAGGTATTACTTTAGTTGATGATGAAACAAGAGTTGAAAAAGTTTATTATGAAGCAAAGAGTATTGTTAGCGATTTATTTAAAGCTTTAAAAAATATAACGGTATCTTTTGTAAAGGGTAATCAAGAAGATTATTTTGTTAGTGATTATGGTTATGATATAGAAGTTAACAATAAGAAATATGGTTCTTTAAATATATTTAAGCCAAGTATATGTAATGAAGTAGCTAAGAAATCGGTTGTTATAGCAATAAAAATTGATATAGATTTGTTAAATAATACAGACTTAGTAGATGTTAATTACCAAGAAATTAGTAAATATCAAGAAGTTAATTTAGATTATACTATTATTAGTAATAAAAAATCTAAATATGTGGATATCTTAAATGTTATTAACAAATACAAAAGCGAATTAATTAAAAGTGTAAAATTAATTGATGTTTACGAAGATAATGAAAATAAAAAATATACAATTAGATATGTTATAGGTAGTTATGATCATACACTAGACAGTTGCGAATTAGATAATTTTAAAACTGATTTTATTAATTTAGTTAAAGATAATGGTTTAAATATTATTGAATAAAAAAAGTCCTTAATTTGGGACTTTTTCTTTTTTTAATCTCATTATGTTTTGCTGATAAGTAGCATGGATACTCTTTAGTTCATTTTTTGACATGTTTCTAAACCAGTAATAGGTTTGTTCTAAGGGGTTTATTGAATAATGATTGTTAGCTATATCTATCATCATTTTTTCTTTATCGTGATTGTATAAAATTATTAAATCTTTAGAGTGTATGATTTGACCATTAGGTGCCAATAATTCTTTTTTTAGCACAAAGGTTGTACATGTCCATAAATGGTAATGAGTGGCTAATTCGGAGCTATTTTCAAAACTTGTAGTTATATTGTCGATATCTAAAATATTACTAGATCTTTCTAATAGTTGTAATTCTTCATTACTACTAACAAAGTATAAAGAATAATATGATAGTACTTCATTCATATTATCACCTCATATTATAAGTATAATAAAATACTTAGGTTTAATCAATTATCTAATATATATTTATTTTATGTTTGAAATAACTAAAAAGTTTTAGAGATTAATTTAATTATTTTATATTCATTTATAATATGTGATATTTATTAGTTTTTAGTATTACTTTATTATTTTCAAATCTAATTAACTTATTTTAAGTAAATAAAAAAGGTTAAACGAACTTAACCTTTGTATATAGAAGTCGATTATTTCGACTAATTTTTCTATGGTGGAGCTGTTGCACCTTCAAGTGAACTTAATACCAAATTCTTGTCTGGAAGCTTGATATTACTAGCATCTTGAGTTTTATAATTTATAACCATTTTATCATCATATAAGTAAATTTTGTAAATAAATGTATCAATTAGTAATCTTTTATACTTTTTAGTATTAATGTTTCCTTTTTTTAATTCTGTCAAATAAAATCTTACTTCAGAAGCAGTTATAGGCATATTATTTGCTTCTTCATATTCTAATTGTGCTTTTAATCCTTTTTGTTGTTCCTGCGTTTTTTCTAATTCAGTTAGCAATAAATTTCTAACACTATCACTTGTAGCTTGTCTAACAGCAGTTAATAAACTTTCAATTTCTTTTTCACATTTCTTCAAAGATTTTTGAAGTTTTTTTATTTCTGACAAATCTTTATCTTTTTCTATAAATTCTATAACTTTATCAGCTATTATTCTAATATTTTCTTTAGTAAGCATTTTTCTTGTTTGATTAACAACTAATTCTTCAATATATTCTCTATCAACTTTTTCTTTAGTGCAAGTCTTTAAACTACCTTTAGAATTAGCACATTTATAATAATGATATTTATGTTTTGCTACAACACCTGTCATTTTAGCACCACATAAACCACAATATAATTTATCTGTTAATAAGTAATCGCTTTTTCTACTATGTGAAATATGCTTTTTCTTAACTAAATCTTGAACTTCTTCAAATAATTTTCTATCAATTATTGCTGGAATTCTAACTGGCATTTCTTCTCCTTTAAACATATATATCCCGATATACTTCGGATTAGTAACAATTCTTCTAATACTATTTTTATTAAATTCATTTCCACGAGATGTTTTGATACCATGCATATTTAAGTATCTAACAATTTCTGCCATAGAATTATTTTCATGATACATCTCAAATATCTTTTTTACATGAGTAGCAAGTTCTTCATCTATTATTATCTCTTTATTAGAATTTGATTTATAACCTAATGGTAAAGACAGACCACCTATTGTTAATCCTTTCTTAGCATTTGTTTTTAATCCATCTCTAATATTTTTTGCTGTATTTTTGGAATAATATTCATTAACACCTCTCATTATATTTCTCATTAAAGAAGCTGTAGGGTCGTCATCTGCTCCATTAACATTTTCTGTAGCAGATAAAACATCAACACCATTTTTACTAAGTATCATTTCATTCATAACACTTTCATAACTATTACGAGCAAATCTTGAAAGATTATAAACTATCACATGACTAAATCCTTTATTGCTACTATCAGATAACATCTGTTGAAATGCTT
Organism: uncultured Bacilli bacterium; assembly: GCA_944373135.1. GTDB lineage: Bacteria > Bacillota_I > Bacilli_A > RF39 > UBA660 > CALWAM01. The sequence goes on from CALWAM010000001.1 coordinate 39,894, forward strand.
CTCTATTATCGTTAGTTCCCGATTTTGCTTTATCCTCATATACTTGAACTATTTTTAAATTATTCTTTTTGGCATAACTTTTACATATTTCAACTTGGGTTTCTATTGATTGTTCATTTTGACTATGAGAACTATATCTTGCATAAATAACAGAATTAGATTTCATTTTTATCACCATACTTTTTAAATTTGTCTGCTAATTCTTTTGTTTCTGTAGATATTTTATACAGACAAGTATATTCTCTTTCTTTAGGATAAAACTCCATAGAAAAATCATCACTATTTTTGATTTTCATGCCTCTTGAACGAGCATATTTTATATATTCATTTGTAATTTCATTAGTTTTTACTTTTAAATTAAAATAATCAAAGAATGAATGTAGTAATGTCACAAAGTCAGTTGATAACTTTGGTTCTAATAACTTATTCAATACAAAAATAAATGTTTTATCACTTTTTTTTAGGTTTTCTAATGTGTTCAAAGCACCATCTGAAAGACCTGTTAATTCTTTTATTTCATCATACTCTGGTTTATAACTATTTGCTCCAAGATAAATATAATCTAATGAAACTCCAAAAATATCTGACATTGCAATTGCATTTTTAACTGAAAGAGTCCCACCACATTCAGCTGTACTAATAGTTTGTTTACCATTATCTCCTTTTTTAGGTTTAGCTCCATAAAACTCTTTAATTTTATTATAAAGTTCTATTTGCGTTAAATTCTTTTCTTCTCTAAGTTTAGTTAATCTATTTCCTCTTTCATGGTTTAATGATTTATACTTTTTTGTTTGATTATTTTCATCTTCATTATTACTCATAACACACCTCTTCTCATTGAGTAAATAAATTATACCACTAAACTAAATAAAAGTCACTACTTGAGGTAGTTTATTTTTACTTTATTTAATGCTAGTATAAACTTGTCAAACGAAATTGGGCCTAATTCGTTGTAAAAAGGATGTGATAAATAAGACATATTTCATTACTAGTAAAACTATTTAGAAAGGAGATGCTCAATGATACTTAGTGATGAGCAAATTAAACAAATAGCTAATAGTATTGTTTTTGATGTTCATCAATATATTGTTGAGCATCAAGAAGAATTTGAAAAGTTTATTTTAGAGGAAAGGATTGATGATGATGGAAATAAACAATAATGGTTTTAATTTACAAAATCTAGATGAAGTATCTATAAACTTAAATAAGAGGAAAGCGCTATACTTAGGTTTTAAATCCGAGTATATTGATTATGATGAAAGCATTCTTACTACTGATTCTGAAGAATTAAGAAAAGTAAACGCTTTCTTTTCTGGAATATCTGGAGGAAATCGAGGAATCGAAGTACTTCTTTATGAGTGGTTGGGGTATACAGCTACAAGGTTACGTCTTGGGAAAGCCATCATTTTTTGGGGTTCAGGCAGAAATGGAAAATCAACTCTGTGCAGAATCCAAGAGGCTTTGCTAAGAGATAATGCTGTATCTCATGAAAATTTAGAAGCACTTTCTGGGAGCAAAGCTGGTGGCAAGTCTACCGTTAAAAGATTAGAACATTGCTATGTTAATATCTCGGAGGACCAGAGGAACCTAAAATACTGTAATACCTCACTTCTTTGTCGATTGATTTCAGGAGAGCCTATATCGGTAGGAAAAAAAGCAGATGAACGTTATGATATTAGACCCTTTGTTAAATTGGTTCTAACAGTAAACGAAGTTGTCGATTTGCACTCCAGCGAATTATACATGAAGGACCGATTTATGATAATTCCGTTTCGTTCAGTATTTACGGATGAAAATCCACATAAACGCGTTGATATGGAGAATTTATTACGCCAACCTAAAATATTAAAAATAATCGTTGCAAAATCTATACAAGCATTTGATAATGTAATACAAAATGGGAAATTCACTATCCCAGCAAGTGTGAAAGAAGCGACTAGGAATTATTTTCTAGAATTTAATAATGTTGAGGAATTTTGTCTTCAGTACCCACTGAGCAAGTTTATCTCAATATCAAGATTATATGAAGAATATTGTAGCTGGTGTAATAGTTGTAATCAAGAGGCTGTAGCAAATGGAATATTTGGAAAGAAAATACAAGCCCTAGGGTTTAGAAAAGAACGATATTCCTTTGGAGGAATAAGAGACAATTATTATGTGGCTCCTAGTTTCGATAATTCGCAAAGCAGAGGTATATATGAAGAATACATAAAAACCCTTAAGATAAGTAAAGACGACGCCGAAGCATACAATAAAACAGGAATTCCAAAAGTATTTAATATAGAAATATTTAATGACTATCTATGGGACTTTATACTTGAAGAAATTGATACGCAAGAAGCTAATAATATCCAAGTAGGTAATAATATTCAAACAACTAATGATTCAAAAGTTGAAAATAATATTCAAGAAACTAAATCTAGCAATAAATAGTATAATGCTCTGTGAGCCTCTAAGGAAGCTCTACAGAGCTTTTATTATATACGGCGATAAAATTTTTGTAAAATAAGATATGCCTCTGTAATGCTCTAGGAGCCTCTAGGAGAGGTCATATAATAGATAAGTTCTAAGATATACTTAGAAATTAAATGATACTTAGCGCTTACTAATCATGGAATTTATCTATGGCAACTATGCCACTATATCATATGTCAATTTGGAATATTGCTATGGCAACTATGCCATTTATCAAACATTCAATAATATAAATATCTTTAATTATAATTTTTATAATATGCATTCAACTATAAGAAAACTATAGTTATAAATACTATAGTTGTTCTTACAAATATAATCGTTTTTTAATATTTAATTCTGGTGTTTCTCTTTTCTTATTTTTAATCGTATTCATATTCTTGTTAATATTATCGTTTCTTTTAGTATTAGTTCTTAGTTTTTAATTAGTGATTATATGATTAGAATTGTTTAATTCGTAGTTAAGAGAAATTTTAGTCCCACATACTATAAATTTCACTTTTAGATTTTTAGCATCTACATTGTTGAATAACTACGGCTAGATAAATTAACGGTCTGAGTTCCATTGTGTTACCACAAG
>CALWAM010000002.1 GCA_944373135.1 uncultured Bacilli bacterium
TTACATTGTATCACAGGTAACAATATGTGTCTTTTTTTATTCCTAATCGGACACTTAACTTTTCAATTTATATTAAATTTTTTGTCATATTATAGATTATTTATTTTAAAAAAATTTATGATAAATAACTATTTTAAATTAGGTAATTGTACTATATTAAGTTATCCTTGTTTCATAAGATACCTTAGGAGGTATGATTTATGTTATTTGATAATAACGATTTTGATATTAGCTTTTTAGTTGGAGGATATCCTAATATAGAAAATAAAAAATTAGTATATACCAAAGAAGAAGGCTTTTTAAAAGGCAATATGTGGGTTGATGAATATAAACCTTATAAAAATTATAATGCTTATGTAATTAATCCTAGGAATGAGAAGGAGTTGTTAATTTTAAAGTTATATGAACTTGATTTTGCTATTAATGATCTTAATTTGTATTTGGATTTATATCCAAGTGATAAGGAAATCTATAATTTGTTTGTTAAATACAATAAAGAGTATGAAGAGGTTAAAAATAGTTATGAAAAACTTTATGGACCACTATGTTTAACAGATACTGATTATAACAATTATAAATGGGATGATAATCCTTGGCCTTGGGATAAAATGAGTGGAGGTAGTATGTATGTATAAATATGTTAAAAAGTTAAATTACCCTATTAATTTGGATAAAAAAGATTTAAAGATGGCTAAATTGGTTATAACGCAATTAGGTGGAGCTAATGGCGAATTAGGTGCGGCATTAAGATATTTTTCTCAAAAATTTACAATGCCTGATGAAAGAGGAAAGGCCTTATTAAATGATATTGCATGTGAAGAATTAGGACACTGCGAAATGATTGCTACTATATTTAGACAATTAACCAAAGATGCAACATTAGAAGAATTAAAAAATGCTGGATTAGATAGTTATTATACTGAACACAATAAAGGAATATATCCAATAAATGCGAGTGGTGTTGCTTTTACTGCCGATTATTTTGCCTCTGTTAATGATGTATTTGCTAATTTATCTGAAGATATGGCTGCAGAACAAAAAGCTCGGGTGACATATGAAAATTTAATTGATTTATGTACTGATGATAAATTAAGAGGAGTTTTATTATTCTTAAGACAAAGAGAAATTGTGCATTTTAATCGGTTTAAAGAATTATATGATTTTTATAAAAAGAAATATAATTAAAAAGAGAATTGTTTCTCTTTTTTAAATGATTCTGGGAATATTAAAATGTCTTAAAGTTAATTTACGAATATAATCAACTGGTATAACAGTAATTGATAATAATGATACTATAATAAATTCTTTAGGCAATAAACCATATGTACGGAAAACCTCACCTCCATGGTATATAAGATATATTTGAACTAAGGCTATAAATAAAAAGATAAACATAAAAACTTTATTTTTGGTAAGATTGGCTAAAATATTTAATCTAGTTGTCCTAGCCGAAAAAGCATTAAAAATACCAATAAATATAAATAACGCAAAATAGGCAGTCATAAAATATTTATAATCCGATGTTGTTCTTATCAAGGTTTTAAATAATGGTAATTTTAAAAATAAAATACATAATAGACTAGAATATAAACCAGTAAAGAATATTTGACTTAACATGTACTTCGACATAATTGGTTCATTTTTGGGCTTTGGTTCTTCTTTCATATATTCAAGTAGTGGAGGTTCAAATGAAAAGGCAATACCAGAAAATGTATCCATTATCATATTTATCCAAAGCATTTGGACAATCGTTACGGGAGTTGAAACGCCAATAAGGGGGCCAATTATGGCAACTGATAAGGCAGCCATGTTTACGGTTAATTGATATATTATGAATTTGCGAATACTTTTGAAAATCGTTCTTCCATATAAAATAGCCTTAGCGATAGATAAAATATTATTATCTAAAATAACTATGTCGGCAGCTTCTTTACTAACTTCTGTTCCACTTCCCATAGCAAAACCAACATCAGCTTTTTTTAAAGCAGGAGCATCATTTACTCCATCACCAGTCATGCCAACTACTAAATTATTGTTTTCTAATATTTTTACTAATCGACTTTTATCACTAGGCAATGCACGAGCTATAACTTTAAGATGGGGATATATTTTAATTATTTCATCGTCAGTTAGTTGATTTAGTTCCTGACTAGTTAATGCTATATCTTCTTCAGAACTTATTATACCAACAGTTTTAGCAATACTTTTAGCAGTTAATAAAGCATCTCCAGTAACCATGATAATATTTATATGAGCGTTTTTTATCATTTCAATTGCGGGAATAGCTTCTTTGCGAATGGTATCTTCTATAACAATTATTCCTAAATAAGTTAAATTATTTAATTTTTTTATTTGATGATAATTTAGGGAAGTACACATAATTAAAACACGACAATTTTTATTAGTATAATATTTTATTGTCTTATTTATTTTTTCAATATCTATTTTATTAATAATATTACCATTATTATTATAAGAAGAATTACAATATTTCAATAGCACTTCAGGTGCTCCTTTAAGGTAGGTAATTGGGCGCTCTTTTTTAATGGTAATTGAAGAATATTTATTAGTACTATTAAATATTTCTTGATTAATTATTTCTATTTGATTATTTTTTATTTTGTTAACAAATTTAATTATTGCTTTATCAGTTTGATTTCCCCCAATTATTTCTTTTTTATCATTAAAAGTACTTGAATTATTATAAACAAGCGAGTTAATAACTAATGTTTCTAGATTAGGGTAAGATTTTAATTTATCTATAGAATTATATAATTGAAAATCTGGTCCAATGTAATTACTTACTTTTAATTTTCCTTCGGTAATTGTTCCAGTTTTATCAGTGAGTAAAACATTTAGACTTCCTGAAGTTTCTATACCAACCAATTTACGTACTAGAACATTATTTTTTAACATTCTTTTCATGTTTGATGATAATACTAAAGTAATCATCATCGGTAGTCCTTCTGGCACTGCTACAACTATAATAGTAACAACCAAAGTTAAAGCATATATCAAATAGCTAAACATTAATTTATAATTCGTAATAGTATTCATAATTAAGTCTATATCAAAGTTATTGTCAATAACTATTACAGAAAACAAATATGAAATTGTAACCAACAAAGCCCCTATATATCCTATTTTACTAATGAAATTAGCTAATCCCTTTAAGCGGATTTTTAAAGGGCTATCTGGTTGCTTTTCTTGTATTTCTAAAGCTAATTTCCCATAAACTGTATTAATACCTACTCTAGTTATTTTAATATAAGCTTCATTACTTAAGACGACAGCTCCACGTAATACAATATTATTTTCTTTAGGTTCATTATTAGGAGAAATAATGGAAGTTTTTTTTATTTCTTTGCTTTCACCATTTAATGATGATTCATCTATTGAAATATTACCTTTAATTAAGTAACCATCAGCTGGTATTCTATCTCCGGAAGATAAAAGGACTATATCTCCAACCACAACATCACTTTCAGGAATTTCTATTAGCTTACCTTCTCTAATTACTTTGCAAAGAATTCTTTCGGCTTCTTTTTGGAGTCGACTAAAGGCCTTTTCACTTCCATATTCACTAATACTAGAAATAAATGAAGCGAGAAATATTGCAACTAAAATGCCAATAGTTTCGTACCAATCAAAATCTCTAAATAATACTATGACTTTAATTGCTAAGGCGATTAGTAATATTTTTATTATAGGATCTCCTAAAGATTCTAATAATAAATGAAGGAAACTATTTTGTTTTATTTTAGTTATTTCATTACTACCATATTTTTTTCTACTATCTTCTACTTCTTTGTTGCTTAGACCAGTCATTATATCCTCCTTACATTTAATTGTATGAAGGGGTGTTTATTTTAATGAAAAAAATGAATCAAAATCGATTCATTTATTCTGTTCTTAAAGCTTCAACAGGGTCTTTTTTACTAGCTATTTTAGCAGGTATTGCTCCACCTATTAAAGTTAAAATAATACTAACAGTTATTAATATTAAAGCATGAATTGGATTTAAGATTGCAACTCCTTTTAAATCAGTTAATTTATAGATTATGTTATTTACTGGAATAGTTAAAAGATATGCAATTAATATGCCTAGTAATCCTGATGATAAACCTATTATAAAAGTTTCAGCATTAAATACTCTAGTAATGTCTTTCTTTCTAGCTCCAATAGCTCTTAAAATACCGATTTCTTTGGTTCTCTCTAGAACGCTAATATAAGTTATAATACCAATCATAATTGAAGATACAACTAAAGATATTCCAGAGAAAGCTATTAAAACTATTGTTATAGCATCCATTATTGATCCTGATAATGTTGTTAATATTTCTGATTGATCTATATATATTATTTTATCTTCATCGTTTTTATTTTCATTATACTCATCTAAGTATGAAGTAATATTTTCTTTAGAAGCAAAGTCTTTTGGATAAATATAGAAATACGCTGGTGTTTTAGATTGCCCAAAATAATTCAATAATTGTTCTTTTTTTTCGATATCTTCGTCTTTTGATAAGTCGAATTTTTCACCAGTTAAAACATTAAAATCAGATGCTTGTTGAGCTTTTACGATTTCTGAATGAGCATTTTTATTAATTATTTCATCTATTAAATCATCTCGATAAGATAATCCTGAAGTATTTCCAACTAGTACCTCTTTATCTTCTTTGCCTCTTACAATACCGCTAATTGTAAGAGTTATATTATTTTCATTATTATAGATTTCATCTAAATTTTCATTAATAGTGAAATAATTACCGATTTTTTGATAATAATCATCATTAAAAACAAATTTAATTTCTTTATTTAATAATTCATCAAAAGATACTTCGTCTTCAAATCCTAGTGACGTTAAAAGATTACTAGAGATTCTATTTTTCATATCAACTACTAATAATATTTCATTAGATTTTGTTGGATAACTACCCTTTAATAAATCATAATTTGATTCTAGATATTCATTATAACTACCATCTTTAATAGGAAGAGGAATAAAAGAATTAGATATATTCAATGGCATTACTTTATTATTATTTTTAACTAAAAGATTTAAATTTGTATAATAACCATATGTAATTCCTGCTATCAACCTTTCATCTATATTTTTAATATATTCATAATATTCATTAGTTATATTATTAACATGGACCGGGATAGTTTCTTCCAGTTGATAAGCACTAATTATTTCATTTGAAGGATAGTTAGATTCATTACTTATTTCTTCTTGCATAGCAGAAATAGTTTCTTCATCTAAACTAATGCCTTGTTCAGCAATTATGATTGGCATATTGGATAGTGAATCTTGTTCAAATTCGTTAATTTTTATGTCAAAACCATTTGATAACGAAAGGATTAGAGCTATACCTATAATTCCTATGGAAGATGCTAAAGCCGTTAAGAAAGTTCTCCCCTTTTTAGTTTTTATGTTATTAAAAGATAAATTAAGTGCTGAGAGAAAGCTCATTTTTGTTTTTCTAATTTTATATTCTTTACTAATAGCATTTTTTTCTACTTCATCAGAATCACTAATTATTTTTCCGTCTTTCATATTTACAATACGAGAAGCATAATTTTTAGCTAATTCTTCATTATGCGTTACCATAATTACTAATTTTTCTTTAGATATATCTTTAATTAATTCCATTATCTGAATGCTTGTTTTAGAATCTAAAGCTCCGGTTGGTTCATCAGCTAAGATAATATCCGGATTATTAACTAAACTACGTGCTATAGCTACTCTTTGCATTTGACCGCCAGATAATTGATTTGGTTTTTTATGAATATGATCTTTCAATCCGACTTTAGTTAATGCTTCAATGGCTTTATTTCGACGCTCTTTTTTGGATATGCCGCTTAAAGTTAAGGACATTTCAACATTAGCTAAAACCGATATATGAGTAATTAAATTATAACTTTGGAAAATAAATCCTATACAATTATTACGATAAGCATCCCAATATGCATCAGTAAATTTTTTTGTTGATTTCCCATTTATTATTAAATCACCACTGTCATATCTATCTAATCCGCCTAAAATATTTAATAGGGTGGTTTTACCACTACCACTTGGGCCTAGAATAGCAACGAATTCATGATTTCGAAATTTTAGTGAAACATTATCTAATGCTTGTTGAACAAAATCTCCAGTATGATAACTTTTTTTGATATTTTTTATTTCTAACATATATTCACTTCTTTCTATTTAAATATTATACTTTATTTTCTTTCTTTAGCAATATCATACGCCATTATTTCATTTATTTTTCACAAAATAAAGCTGTTGATTTTTTCAACAGCTTTAGCACCTTATAGTGCGAAGAGAATACTTAATGTGTGAGAATTAAGTATTTATTTATAACAAAGTCTTTCGACATTTGTTACCAATTATTTATTAAACGTTATAGAATTTAGAATTTTTTCTAACTACCATTATTACAACTAATGCAACTAATGCGCCGCCACCTAATAAAGCATATGAAGCAAAGGCCCCAGTATTTGGATCACATTCTTCACCAACACATTCTTCTACGACAAAATCTGGTTCAATACAAATACCTTCACTTGATTCATTAGCATTATCAACAGGTGTATTATTTACTCTAACATTTTTTAAACAAAAACTACCGCAAGTACCATTTCCGATATCTTGAGCATTTTCACTTAAAGTCATTGTAAATGATCCAACAGAAACACTACCAGAAATTGCTTCACCAGTTCTTGTAAAATTAATTACAGTATTGGTACTACCATTATTAGCAAAACCAGCTGCTGTGTTAGCAATAGGATTGCTCATAGTTAAATAATTAGAACTAATTTCAGCAGTAAATGAAGTAATATTATCTGTAAATCCTTGTGCAGTTATAGTACATGTTGTTGATTCTCCTTTTTTTAATTCATCTTTTTCACATACTAAGCTGACACTTCCTGCATAAGCTTTAATACCAAATCCAAAGGTTGCAACAAATGTTAAAGCAATAAGTTTAGCCGTATTTTTTTTCATATTTACCCTACTTTCTATATTTATCTTTCCCTTATTATGTTTTAATTATAACATATTCTGTAAAAAATAAAAGATTTTTTTAGAAAAAAATGTCAAATTGTGATAAAATGATTTTAGATAGGAATAATAAAAAGGGAGTAAGATAAATTATGGCTAAAATAATGTTTGAAATAAATAGTAATACTTTAATTTTAAATTATAAAAAAAGCATGGATTTTCCCGAAAATTTAACAGATACAAACATTATAAGTCATGATAAGCTGGTATTTTCTACAAAATATATAGATGTTAATCAAAAATTAGTAAAATTATTTATCAAAGATCTAATAATTGAGAAAAATATTAATTCTGTAATAATAGAAAATCTAGCTATATTAAAAATTTTTGCTTCCATATTAGATAAAACATTAATTATTGAACGTTTAACAATTCTAGATGATGTAAATTTTTCTTATGAAGCATGTGAAATTTTAATAAAAAGTGGAAATATTAAATTAGTAAACTGTTATGCTATTCCAACATTTATGATAGAGTTACTTGATAAAAATAATATTAAAGTCGAAGCGAGAAGTGAAATACTCTTTGCAAGTAATTTTATGTTAGAAAATAATCTAAGTAAATTTACTAATATATATTATAAAACATCAATTAGAGTTACGCCAAAATTAAATGAAGCTGATATAGATGATTTTAAGTCTTTCTGTTATATCAATAAATATTTAAAAAATATTCATTTTAATAAATATGATAAAGATACTATTCAATTAATTGCTGATATCTTAAAAAAATATAAAATTAAAAGAATTAAAATATATATACATGAAAACATTAATAATGCAAAAGATGCCTTAGAATTAAAACAACTAAAGAAAAAGTTATTAAAGGAATATAAATTGTATATAAAAGTTGTTTATTCTAATGAATATATAAAGGATAATTATGCCAAACAAATTATTTTAACTACTTTAAAATATTGTTCTTTGTTAGGGATTATTATTATATTCGTATCTATTTCTTATATTTTTTTAGATAATAAAATTAGTGAAAGTAATACTAATAAATTTATGGAAGAAATTCATACTATTATTGAAAATAATACAATCGATACTAATACTGGTGTTTACGTAAGTCCTTTAAATAGTTTATTAGAAATAAATGATGAAACGGTTGGATGGATAAAAGTTAATAACACTAACATTGATTATCCAGTGGTTCAACATAGCGATAAAGATTATTATCTAAATCATAACTTCAAAAACGAAAAAGATAGTAATGGATGGGTTTTTATGGATCCAAGAAATAACAAAAATAGTTTGGATCAGAATACGATAATTTATGGTCATAATAGATTTTATAGTGGAGTTATGTTTGGTACTTTAGGTAATGTCTTGAAAGAAGAATGGTATTCTAATCCAGAAAATTTAATTATTACCTTTAATACTTTATATGGAGAATATTCATGGAAAATTTTTTCTATTTATAGTAATCCTTCCAATGGTGATTATTTAATTACCAAGTTTGATAGTGATATAGAATATAGTAATTTTATTAATATGATTAAAGATAGAAGTATTTTTAATAATGATGTAGAAGTAAATGTTGATGATAAAATACTTACTTTGTCAACATGTTTAGAAAATGATAAAAGACTTGTAGTACATGCTGTATTGATATAAGCTTTTATCTTTTTTTTTATTAGTATTTATGGTAAAATATATTATATATGATAGAAGAGGAAAATGATAATATGAATATAAGTGAAATAATGAGTACTTTAAATAACATTTCTAATCATAAATTAAGAAGTAATGAAGATTTACCCCAAGAATTGGTAGACAAGCTAAATAAGGGAGCTTTATCATTACAAGATGAGAAAGAAAAATATTTGTTTTTAAAAAAAATATATGCCGGTAAAAATCGGGAGAATCTAGGAGCATATGATTACTACTATATTATATTATTAAAAAAACTTTTGTTAGATAAAGATACTATTTTCTTATTTTTAGAAGATAGAAATATTTATAGCATTGATATTCTTAGATATTTATGGGATCTTTTATCAGTAGAAGAAAAAAAAGAATATTACAATAAAATTACTAAATTTGATTATATTTTAACTGACTTGTTTAATGAAGATATAAAAGATAATTTTGAATTTGTTAATTTATTAAAGGATGATAATTTCGTTAATAAATTAAAAGATAATTGTATATTAATACCTAGTAAATTATATAATACTAAGTACTTAAATTTAAGTGAAGTAAAATCATCACTTTTAAAAAAGATAAATAGTGATAGTCTAACTAGTCTAATTAATTTTAGATATAAATCACCTAAAAGATTAAGTAATTTACTAAATAAAAATATTAATCTAGTTAAATTTATTAATAATCAAGGATTAGAATTTAGAATTGGAAAAGAAGATTTACTAAAACTGTTATTACAATTTCCCTATTTAATAACTAAATTAGATAGTATTCATATCATTCGAGATTTAAGTATGGAAGATATTCAAACTATTGAAAGCAAATTAAAAATATTAGAAAAAAGTAAATTAGTTGAAAATGCTTTATTGTATATTAAACAATTATATATAATATTAAAAAATGAAAATAATAGGGATTTAAATTATTATATTACAAAAAGTGCTGATTATAGCATTATCTTCTACCCTTTTAAAAAAATAGATTTTGAAGACTATCGTAATTTATTGGTTAAATATGTTAATTTAAAAAAATTCGCACCAAGTGTCATGGAACAAATAGTAGTTGAATATTTTAATGAAGATGAAAAATTATCATTATTTAGAGATAGTCAATTCATTGCCGATATGAGTGGCGAAGTATTAACGTCTATACTAGACACAATGAATTTTAGAACAGTTTTTAATTTATTACAAAATAAAGAATTATTTTTAAAGATTAAAAATTTAAATTGTAATATTGAGGAATTTGAGTTCTCATTAATGACTGGATATTTAGATGATCCATTATTCGTTGAAGTATCAAGTAGTGATTTGGTTTTTAATGCTATTAATTCTTTAAAGACTAATAGTATTCGAAAATATTTAAGATATCCATATATTAAAAACAAACTAACTTTTAACCAATTTTTAACTCTTGCTAGTAAAGCAAATGTTAAAATACTTGATTTATTTAATGTCTTTAACATAAATGATTTTAATTGGAGCAGCGAATATAAAACAGTTAATGAATGGTTAAAAATCTATGTCGATAAATGTTTACAAAAAGAAGCATCTTTTAAAATTTTTGGTGATAAAGAAACTTTGATGCTTTTATACGATTTACCATCTAATGTTATATCGCAAATCAACATGAGTGAAATCGAATATTTACTTGAAACAATTTTAATGAAAAACAAATTAAAAAATACTCATGATAATATTACTTATGAAGGTGTAAGATCATTGCTAGCCAGCTATATTGCCTTAGGTTTTGATAAAACAGTAAAGTTGATTAACGACGGAACTAATAATTTAGAATTAGAAGATATAATTGATTTTAAAACCAAGTTAAAGAAAAGTAAGTTAACTATATTTAAAGTCAATAATCAAAATATCTTTGAACAATTGAATGTAAAATTAAAGAACAATTTACTACCTATTGCTTTAATGTATAAAAATGGAATTAGTAATTTTTCTTTAAGCGAATTAATATATGACTTCCCATTTTTAAAGAATATAATAAGAATGATGAATGAATCTGGCTATTCTAATTATCAAGAATCTCTTGAGACTATTGAAAGATATATTAATTATTATTTTAATAATAGTAAACAAGCCGATATTATTCTTTATAATTTTACGAATGGATTTATCGAATATTTGTTAACAAAAAAAAGTGAAGAACTTGATCAAGGATTGCAAAAAAATATTATAAATATTCTGTCATTAACAAGCGAAGCACTACATAGACAATTGCAGGGAACAAAAGATAAATTTTTACAAAGAAAGCATTTTATGATTCTTACTAATATACTAGACGGAATTGACGATAAAAAAATATCTAGTTTAATAAAAAATAATAATGATTTTATTACAAAGCTTAATAAGGAATTAGCAGAAGAATTGACCTCCTTAGGTGTCATTGATAATAGCATTATAAATGGATTAGAAAAAAATTTATTCTATAAGTTTTATAAAAATAAACTAAATATTTTTGATTTTTTACTTAATTATTTTAATATTGCTAAACCGATTGGTTATGATGAATACCAAAAGTCCAATAATGAAGAATTGGTTATAAAAAAATTAAATCATTATATTATACAAAATACTGATAATATCGAAGACAGAATTAATTGTTTTCAATATGTATTGTATGATATTCCTTTAAATAAGAAATATAAATCTTCAATTATAAATAAATTAAATGATTATCGGAGAATTGTCAAAAAATTCATGGGAGAAATATTTATTAACAAAGTTGATATGTTACTTGAATATAAGCGTAAAGATATTTTAGGTGATAAAGAAGAAATAACTTCATATGATGAAAAAATAAATGTTATTAAAAAGATTATCAAAAAAACAATTATCTTCTTAAATGAGAATATTAATGATAATAAGTTGTTAAAAGCTTATCGCAAAGAATATGAATCACAAAAAAAAGAAGATAAATTAGGAATCGCATTAAATAAGAAAAACTTTATAGTAAATCGGATGAGCTTTGGTATTCAAAATTTAATTAATATATTTAAAGGATACGATTTTAGAAATGAACAAAAGTTAACTGATGACGATTTTCAATTTCTTTTTGAAAGAAAAAATATTTACTTTGCTGGAGTTGGTCTATGCGATTTTTATAATATTCCTTTCGGTCAAATATTAAACAATTTAAATAGTATTAAAAGTATGTACATGGAAGCGGGAATAAATATACAATCTCTAGATTTAGATAACGCAGCAAAATTAGCTCGATATTTGTTAATAGATGAGAATATTAATCGAAATATACTTATAAACAACGAAGAAGCTTATGCATACCAAAGAAGTAATATTTACACTAATATTCCTCCGGTGGCTGGTTTTTACAATTCAATATACTACGAAATAACTGATAAAATGACGGCTAATATCGATGAGGATAATGTTAGTTGGATTATGGATGATAATAAATGTTTAGTAAAATTAATAGATCCCGTTACCAATGAGGTCTTAGCTCAAGTTTATGGAGAAAGAATTGGTAACTCACTAGTATTTAATGCTATAGGAATCGATGAAGATTTACTTGAATGTTTGGATAAAGTTGGTGAAAAAATTATTAAAAAAACACAGCTAGAAAACGAATCAATAGATTTTGTCATTATTCGAACCGATGGCAAAATAAACGGTGTTAGTCTAGATAGTAAAAACTGCAGTTGCTATCAAGAAATAATCAGTTTATTTAATAAAAACGATTTAGATAATTATAATTATTATATAACCGCCGCAGTTAAAGAAGTAAAAGCTGAAAACTTTATTAATTACGAAGTTACTAATAAGTATTTAAGAAAGCGAAATAAAAATGTTTATGTTAGCAATATTGCTGAAATGAAATTAGTTGATAAAGCTAGAAGTATTTTATATAAATATGCCGAAGAAAATGATAAAAATGTAAGCAGTATAGATGATCTTTTAGCGAATTATAAAGAAATGTATTTAGGCGATGATTGGGTATTAATTATTGATAAAAACAACGTGGTTAATTATTACATTACTGGTATTGATGATAGAGCACAAGAAGAAGTTAATGACTTATTAAAAAAAATTGAAAAGGAAATGGTTATAGATGCTAGGAGTAATTATAGATTACATATCTGATGGTGATTATTACAAAATTAAAACTGAAGATGGTATATATTTAGCTTATCAAAAGAAAAGTAAAGATATATTCTGTTTAGGTGATACCGTATATTTTAATAAAAAATTTATATTTATAGATAATAAGATTATTAAAACAGCGGTAAATGTTGAAAAATATTAAAAAGGAATCCAAGTCAAGGCTTAGATTCCTTTTATTTTACATGTTTAATTATTCTATATACCATTCCCAAAATTATCATTAATAAAATCTCTATAACAATTACTTGCCACTCATTAACATCAAAAATACTAGCAATTTTAGAAGAATAAGTTGTCATACCTATTGATACAGATTTAGCTATAATAGCTATTGGGGACAATTATTTTTAAGGGAATAGCTCCTAATGCTGAACCTACACACACAATTTCATCCGGTAAAATAGGAATGGCAAATAAAATACCAGTAGTTAAAAAGGGATTAGTTGATACTAATTTTTTATATAATAAAAATTTGTTATTATTTTGATACTTTTTTAAGAATTTAGAACTAAAATAATGGGATATTTTATACATTATAATTATACCTGTTAAGATACCGATTTGGCCGATGAAAAAAAGTACAATTTGGTCCTATACTAAGTGTCCCAGATAAAATGGTTTTAGCTTCTGGAAATGGTAAACATATAGGTTGTAATATACATAATATTAAAAAAACTAAATATTTCAAATTATTCACCAAATGAATTATAACATTTCATTAAGTTTTTGTAAAATTAATTACAAGTATATCCACTAGTTGTATAATAGTTTATTAATTCTTCTTTATAATTAAATGATGTTGGATTAGATATTTCTTCTTCACTTGTATATGAAAAATTATAATCATTAAATGTAAAGTTATCATTTTGATGAGCATTTTTAAATTCTTCATATTTATCGTTACTAAAGAAAATATTATTACTGGATTTAATTATTTTTACTAATTCGTTATTATTATTAAAATATAATTTTTCAGTGATTGATACTCTAGTATTATTTATAGTATCAGAGTATGATGGTAAAGTACATAATATAGCAATATTATCATCAACTTTATAATTTACTTCAATAGTTGTTTCATTACCTAATTCGTCTTTGGCAATAATTTTAATAGTGTAACCTCCAGCAATAGTTGTATCAGGGGTGATTAAAAAGTCGTAAGAGCATCCAGACGGGTCACTACATGAAGCAACAAAATCATCTATGTTATAATTACTATTTAAGGATAAAATAATATTTTCTTTACTTGATATAGTAGGTCCTTTAGTATCAACAATATTAATTATACCTTTTTTTGTTTCGCCTTTATAGGTTATTGTATAATTATAGGTTCCTATTTCATCTTCTTTTACACTATCAAGATTTAATGTATATTGTAGTTCATCAATATTTTCTCTGTTAACATAATCTCGAGGATTATTAGACACTTTATCACCAAGTTCATATGTAACATTTTTTATTGTATAATTTTGGGGATTTTTAATAATTCCAAAGTAATAATAACAGCCGCCACAAAGAGCCAAAAGTAAAATCATAGTTATTGATATGATAGTCATATGACGTTTTTCTCTTGGTGTTACAATCTTTTTTCTATTTTTATTAACATTATTGACTTTTTTCTCTACTTTTTGATAGGGATTGATTTTAGAAGGAAGAACTTCATTAACGATTTCTACTCCACCCTCGTTATTTATTTTGGCTAAAACACTTGTCCCATTACTACTTTTTATATCTTCAGTTTTTTTTATTTCAATGTTTTCTTCCATTTCTAATTCCCCTTTCTATTATCTTTAATATACTATTAAAGAATGAAAATTGCAAGGCAAAAAAAGTAATGGACATTATTCATTAATAAGTTCCATTACTAATTCATTATCATACGACACTATATAAATTATATAATTTTTATTGATTTTTTTAACTCGGTTTTTTATTAATCTATATTCGGGTTCATCGTCTTTTAATTCTTCTTCTTTATTAGAAAAATATTCATCCATTAATTTCTCAATTGATTTTAAATGTCTTTTGCTATTTGATTTAAAGATGTAATAGCCAGTATTTTGCGAAACTAACATGGCTTCTTTAACTAAGGCTTCATCATATAAATTAGCACTAATATTTAGAGTCTCTTCTATATCTGCTTTTTTTAATTCTTTTAAGGGATTAAATACTCTTATTTGACATTGTTTAATTTTACTTAAAACTAAAGTATTATTTTTACTGGCAATAAAAAATTGATATTCTTGATAAGATAAATATTCGTAATTTTTAATATTATTAGATTTAAAAAAGTTATCAAAAGTTTTTTTAATGTCTTGATCATGTTCATCAGTTGGTTTTATGACTATAAACGCTTCTTTGCTTTTAGAATTATATTTAATTATATATTCTTCTACATAATCGGCATTTAACTTGAATTCTTCTTCAAAATCATATGTATAATAATCAGTTAAATTACCATATGCTTCTGATTCTTCTATTATATTCTCTGTATCATCGATATTATAAGATAAGGTTTTTAATTGATCTAATGACTCGGGAAGACTTTGCAAATCATATATGTTATTGTCTTTATTTATACTTAAAATTACCCCTATTCCTAATAAAATAATTAAAAACATAATAGTTAATGTTACTAATGATTTAATCCCAATAACATTTAATAAACCATACATTCTTATTTTTCTTTCATACATTTTAATTTTTTTTATTAATTTACCTTTTTTATATTTATTTATTTTTTGGTAATTTGATTTTTTCTTAGGTTTAAGTTTTTCTTTAATTATCGTAATTATGGAAGTTTTATTAGTTTTATTTGTGGCTTTTACATCTTTTAAGTTAGAAAAATTATTGCTCTTATTATTAATCTTATTGGTTGCAATAATCTTTTTAGATTGAGTTGATTTTGAAGTCTTTTTCTTGTTACTATTCTTCTTATTTTTATATGATTTTTTGCTACTTTTAGAATTTACTTTATTCTTTTTATTAGGAGTTTTTTTATTGCTCTTTTTTTTTGCTTTTTTTTCAGCCATAAAGATTTTCCTTTCATATAAAGTATACTTATTTTAGTACATTATTATTTATTTGACAAGTTATTGTTATTTATTGGTAAATTGATAATAATATAATTCACTGATATTAATACTAGTTTGCTCTAATTCTTCAATTTCTTCATCTATCATTATTTCACTATTGACGAAATCATTAATTATGAATAGTAATTCTTCCATAGTTTGACAACTATGATAAGGAATTTGATATTTTTCTAAAACACTTATATCTTTTTCATAAAGATAATAATTATTGACTTTTCTTAAAGTATTTTCACTAATTATTTTATCTAAATTCATTTTTAGTATACCTCACCTTGTTTTCGCGAATTGAATTTATGCCTAATTGATAATATGGATAGGAATTATTTTTTTGATAATTATAGATAGTCATTAGACCATTTTTAGTTTTAACTAAAAAATATTTATCTTTACGATCTTTTAAATATAAAATATCTTCATGATATTTATTATTTAAACTAAATTTCGATATCATTAATTCTATATAAGAATTAATAATTATTTCAGTATTGGGATGCTTTTTAAAGTTTTTTTCATAAGTATTTAGTAAATTTTTTACTTGACCAGGAAGTAGTTCACATGAAAGTGTTACTTTATTGGCGCCTAAACTATGAAGAAGTGCTAAAGTGTAAGAATTAGTAACATTTAAAGAATAATCAGTATCAACATTTTTTAAGGTATTTAAAGCTCCAATTTCACCTACTAATAATGGTGAAGATAAGTTGTGATAATTATCAATTACTCTTGGTGTTTTATAAATGGTATATTTTATTCCTGGTTCTTCGCAATATATAATATCATATTTATCTTTGGTCTCTGTCAATAAACTTTTATCTTCAATTAAAACTGTTTTTAATTGTTGACATGGGAAATTTGGCACTTCACGTTTATATTTTCCGGTAATTACCTTAATTTTATACTGACGAAGTGATGATAACTGTTCTAGAGCTTGACGTCTTAATGATGTCAAATCGGTTATGGGAATAAATGTCAAATTATCAGTATCAATGTCGATATTTGTAAATTTATAAATGGTATTGTTAGTTTTATTTATTTTTTCTAAAATAGTATCTTTAGAGGTTGGATAGTTAATAGCTTTTTCTAAAATATTTCCTTTAAGTGTTATAGAATTATAATTATCGGAAATAATCATTGTTAGAGGTTGGTTTATTTTAGCAATAACTTTAACATTTAGAGAAATTTTGCGAGGATTTTGCTGAATATCACTGGCGATTGTTTTAGCTATATGATTAGGTAAAGTTAAATAAACAGGTGAATTTAACTTGATTTTACCTTTAGTTTTGATTTTTATGATATCGTTTTTCTTAGCTTTTTTTACTAGTTTATTATCAATATACATTTCATTAATTTTAAAACCGATATCTGAATCGCCTTCTATTCTAATTCCATCGTCAAAATATAATTCGTCGTTTAATTTTATTTCTATATATTTACTTGATGAAGAAATTACTTTACCTATTAAAATACCATTATGATTAGGACGAGCTTCATTAGTAAAATTATTATTATCTTCATGAAAGATAAAGCCTTTAGTAAACCCACGGTTAAATATTTTTTTTAGATTATCTATTAACATTGGATTAATAAATACTTCATGGTTTTTATAATAATAATCTATTGCTTGGCGATATAACTTAGTAACTGTATAAACGTATTCTTTACTTTTCATGCGTCCTTCTATTTTTAATGAAGTAATATTTAAATCTAGTCATTGATTAATATAAGGAAGAATAGTTAAATCTTTAGTAGATAATAAATATTTATTTTTGTGTAATTTTTTTAATTCATTATTATATAGATCATATGGTAAACGACAAGTTCCAGCACAGCAGCCACGATTGCCACTACGCCCTCCTAATAGTGAGCTCATCAGACACTGACCACTATAACTGATGCATAATGCTCCTTGCGCGAATATTTCTAATTCTATGTTAGTATTTTTACAAATGTCTTTAATGGTTTCAAGTGAGGTTTCTCGTGCTAATACTACTCTGGTGGCGCCAAGTTTTTCCATGAGTTTTACCCCATCAAGGTTATGAATATGGGCTTGAGTTGAAACATGAATTTCTAAATTGGGGTATGTTTGATGAAGTAAATCAATCATTCCAAAATCTTGAACGATTACAGCATCTACGTTATTTTCATGTAAGAATTTTACATAATTCATAAAGTCTGATACTTCATTATCATAAATCAAGGTATTGATAGTAACATATATTTTTACTCCGTATTCATGTGCAATTTTAATAGCTTCAATGATTTCCTCGTTAGTAAAATTTTTAGCAAAACTTCTTGCGCCAAATGTTTTGCCACCTAAGTATACCGCATCAGCCCCGGCTTCGATAGCATATTTTAGGCAATCCATATCGCCAGCGGGAGCTAATAATTCTACTTTATCCATTTAATCACTTCCAAATGTATTTTAACAAAAAATTAAAAAAAAGCAAACGACAAAAAAACTGCTAAGATGGTTAGCAGCTAATTTATTTTTTATTATTTTATTTCAATGAACTTTTTATGATTTTCTTCAGCCATTTTTGGAATGACTAATTTAAGAGTACCATTACTAAATTCAGCATCGATATGATTTTCATCAGCATCACCTAAGTAGAAAGTACGACTTAATTTACGATATGCTCTTTCACGACGTATATATTTTTTACCTTTATGTTCATCTTCTTTAGTTTCTTTTTGTGCAGATATTGTTAAGTAACCGTTATCACTAGATACTTTTATATCTTTTTTTTCAAAGCCAGGAATATCCATTTCGATGTGGTACTTATTATCCTTTTCATAAATATCGCATTTCATGTTATTTACTTCTTTAGTACTCATTAAATCATCAAAAATGTCATCTAAATAAAAATCTCTTGGAATTAAATTCATATATTATTCCTTCCTTTCACAATTATAATTTACCACATTAGTTAGCACTTGTCAATATAAAGTGCTAACTATTTTTATTTTATACATTTTTAGTGTAAATATACGTAACATGATAAATTTATTAACTTTTCTTCAAGAATTGAATATAAATAAAGTTCTACTTTCTTATTTGTAATGCTTTCAATATATCGCTTATAACCGGTTAATTGTTTAATGTAGGCATCATCATTAATATTCTTTAATTTATAATCAACGATTTTATAATGGTCATTAAATTCTAATAATAAATCGATGATACCGTGATATTCTTCATTATCTTCTGTATAAATAAATTCGTACTCTTTATATATATTTAAAGCGTTGTTTAAAATATGCGTATCAATAAATTTCTTAATTTTATTAGCAATCAAGGGATTAATATTTTCATAATTAGGTTGATTAAAATCAATTTGTTCAAACTCTTGATGGCACAACAAACCAAATTTTATATTTTGATAAGTATCATTACTATTAATATTATGTATGTCTTTAGAAAATTTTATGCTTTTTAATTCTTCGTTTACTATATTAATAGGAGTTGTTTTAATTTCAATATCGCATTGAGAAATATTATCTTGATAATTGCTTACTTTAGTTAAATTATAGGATTTAGTTAAATTTAATTTTTCGATATCAATCTTTTTTTCATATGGGGCGATTATTTTATTTAAAGAGCTTAAAATATCAGCAGTTGAACGATAAGATAGCCGGTCCGTAGCAGGAATAATACCATGAGTTGGAGTAACGCTTTTATCTTTTAATTGAGTAATAAGAATCATTTTTTCTCTTGCTCTAGTTAACGCTACATAGAAAAGGCGAATTCTTTCAGATATTTCATTTTGATAAAATTTATAACTATTTAACTGTTTTAAAATAGTACTATGTAAGCCATCTTTATTGAAAGGTAATATAAAACCATAATCTTTGTTAAAACTAATTCTATCAGTTATTTCATCAATGTTATATTTTTCTTGTAAACTAGAAAAATAGCAAATCGGAAATTCTAAACCTTTAGAGCCATGGATAGTCATAATCTTGCAAGAATTAGAAGTTTCTTTATTAGTACTAAATTTTAAATCTAGTTTCTTTTCTGATATATCATTTAAGTATTGTGATATTTTTTCAATATTATAGCCGATATTTTCTAAATTTTTACATAAATCCATAACATAGTCATAAACAATGATATGTTTATTGATATCACCAATAGATATTAATTTATTATAAACATCAAATTTAATTATAATATTATTAAATAGTTGCGAAGGGGTTATTTCATCATAATCTTTTATTAACTCTTCGCCTAGTTTGTATAATGATGTTTCATAATATTTTTTATTAGTTATAATATCAAATATATAATCATCATCATAGTTTATTAAATAGCTTCTACTTATACTTAAAAAGGAATATGTAAATGAAGCATCATAATTATGGTTAGCTAGATGAACAAGAAAATTAAAAATATTTTTAATAATAGCAATGTTATCGGAAGTAGTAATAGACTCATCACGATAAATAGTGATAGGAATATTTAAGTATTCAAACACTTTTTTATATGTTGCGAAGGATTTACTCCGATCAATAAGAATGCAAAAATCACTATAGTTAGCAAGACGTAAAGATGAGGTATTGGGATCAAATACTTGATATTTGTTATTAATTTTCTCTTTTATGTCTTTAGCTATGGCGAATATTTCTATTTCTGTACTATTAAACTTGTAATTTTTTGGTATCTCATAAGTCATTATTTCAAAATCATGGGATGTGTGCGTATCTTCTTTTAAATATGCGGTATTACCGAATTCCATACGATGATTTAACCGGTATTCTGCTCCACCTATTTCACTATCCATAATATAATCAAATAATAAGTTAATATTATTTAAAACTTCAGAACGAGAGCGAAAGTTTTTATTTAAATCTATTTTAAAACCACCATTACCATTTTGATATGCATTATATTTACTTTTAAATAACATTGGATTAGCATTACGGAAGCGATAAATAGATTGCTTAATATCACCAACCATATAAACATTATTATTTTCTATTTTAGAAATAAATAAATCTTGTAAATCAGAAGTATCTTGATATTCATCAATTAATATTTCATTAAATGAAGCTTTTATCTCTTCTTTAATATTTTCATTCTCATCTAATATCCGGATGGCATATTTGGCGATATCAGTAAATTCATAAATAGAGTTGTTTTCTTTATATTTGATCATTTTTTCATCTAAAGAAAGAATAATATCAATTAAAGCAGTAACGTAATCCTTAGTTAAAGCTATTGTACTTTTTATTTCTTCCTCGTTTTCATAAATAGTTAACTCTTGAATCTTTTTTAAATTTTCAGAAATCTTAGTTTTATAACTTTTGGTTTCTTCATCCATTCCGCGAGGTAATACAGGTAGTTTTATTTGACAAGAATTTTTTATTGACTCATAATCATTACTATTTAATAAAGGTGATATTATGGACATATATGTTTCTTCATATTTAGGAGTAACTCCTCTTAATAATTCATTAGTTAAATTTTTAATATTATCTAAATACTTATTTATTAAATTCAAATATTCAGTTATTATTTTTTGTAAGTGAAGATTACTGTAATAATTTGTTAAATAATTATGTAAATAATCTTTTTTATTATAAAGAAGGGATAAGGAATTATCCATTTTTACTATAGCTTCTTTAATACTTGAATCGTCTTTAGTACAAAAATCATCAATTAGTTTTAAAAATACAGGGTCTGAGGCTTGATATTTTTGTTCAAAAATTTCTTCTAAGTATTTTTCTTTAAGAATTGCAAATAAACTACTTTCCCCTATTTGAATATTGCTAGATAAATTAAGTAAATAGTGATATTTCTTAACAATAGACAAGGAATAAGAATCGAAGGTAGTAATATAAGCACTATCAATTTTATCTAATTCATCTTGTAGTTCACTATAGGTGCTAATTTTTCGGCGGATACGATCTTTCATTTCCGCTGCAGCAGCATTAGTAAATGTTAAAATTAAAAGTTTATCCACACTAACTTTTTCCTTAACTTTACGAAGAACTCTTTCACTTAAAACAGCAGTTTTACCGCTACCAGCTCCAGCACTGACTATAATATTAGTACCTTCCTTATCAATAGCAAGTTGTTGTTCTTTGGTCCAATTAGGCATCTTTTTCACCTCCTAAGATATCTTCTATTTTTTGATAATCTAAATCAACTATATCTTCTTCTTTGCGAAAACAAAGATCTTTATATTTACAGTACTTACAACCAATTAAATCATTATTAAGACGTTTAGGATTTATACTAAATTCCGCATTTAAAATATTATCTATAGCTTCATCTATTTTTTGATTAGTTATTGTAGATATTTTTTCAATATTTTCATCATTTATTAATTTAGTATAATTAGAAAAACCATTTGACGTTTTCTTCATTCCTTCTATAACTAAAGAATTTTCATAATTATCATCTAAATAGGATATAATTTTTTCATTACTATTACTATATCCACTTAATCTAAGTTTTTGACGATTATCTTTAAGATAGTCAATTTGATCAACTACTTTATTTTGTAAAATATGTTGAAGATAAAAACCAGCAATTTTTAAATTACTAAATTCTTTATTTTTTGCTAAATATATATATACAGGAAGTTGTAAATTTAAACCATAATTAATATTATCTAAAGTATTTTTTATATTTCCGGTTTTATAATCTATAATTGCCGCAATTATATAATCTTGATTTTTAGTATATTTTATTTTATCAACTATTCCCATGAAGGTTATTTCAATATCTTTACTTTTATTAACAAATATTTTTTGTTCAGTTAAGACATTGTTTAGTTTGGTAAAACTATCTTGAAATTTAATTGTATCAATAACAAATTTTAAATCTTCTTTTAATTTATTAATAAAGAAAGATTCTTTTGGAGTTAGCATTTTATTTTTTATATATTCATTATATACAATATCTAAATCAAAGGTATCACTATACATTTTAGATAATACATCATGGAATAAATTACCGATAAAAATGGCAAATGTTTCCTCATATGGGTCTAACTTTAAGATATTATTAATATAATATTTAAATGCACAATTGTAATAGTTATTTAAAGAAGAATAAGCTAACGTTAATTTGGGTTTTAAATGGTTTTTTAAAGATTCAATATTTATTTTTGTGTAAGCATTATTATAAGTACGATAACTTATTTGTGGATAATTATGATATAAAATTGCTAAATTTTCATCTTTTTCATTATATTTTATTAAATTATCTAATGATTGAGTTAAGTGATATTGATTCATTAAATCTGAATAATGATATTTATTAGTATTTTCATCTTTAACTTTCATATTTAAAGTATTAATCAAATATGAAGGATAATAATTAGCAAATGGTGTTTTATCCTTATAACTTAATATATAATTGGGAGTAGTTTTTAAGATTTTTATTATATAATCTTTTTCTTCTTTATTTATTTTTATAGAAGGAGATATATCAAGTAATATTTTTTCTTGATCGCTTATAAAGTCTTCATCTTTAACTACTTTAGGGACATTTTCTTGATTAAAAGATAGGATATGATAAATATTATCATTGGGTATTATATCTTCAAAATTAATTATATCAATGGCATTTTTTAATTTCTCAGAAGAAAGTTTAGTGCTTTTAAATTCTTCAACAAAGCAAGATATTAGGACATCGTCGACTGTATTGGTAAAAGCATAATTATTAATTATTGTGACGATTTGATTTTTGATATCACTTTCGGGTAAGGAATTAATTGCATCTTCAATGTTTTTAGAATTAGTTAAGCTATTTAAAAATTTTTGAGCAATGTTAGTACTGTATATAGATGATGAATCATTAGTGTTCAAGGGGATGTTATACATACGAAATATTCTTTTTAAAGGAGTTATATATTCGGGAGTAACATTAACTAAGTGAATATCATTAATTGATATTGAGAATAATTCTTCTGTTATCTTTTGAGCATGATATTCTATTTCTTCTTCAATAGTTGAAAAATGGTAAACAAGGAACTGAGCGTTAACTTCTTTTTCTTTAATTATTTCGGTATGATAGTTAGCAAATATCTTTTTTAAATAATTATCAATATGTTTAATATTAATTAACTTTATATTTTTTAAATTCTTTTTAAAATTATAATTATGAATTATTAATTTGTTTTTTTCTAGTTCTTCTAACAACTCTTTAGTTCTAGAAGAATTACTAAATATATTGGTTAAATACTTTAGGGCAATATCATACGGATAATGATAGGTCCTCATCAAGTAAACAATAGCTTCTTTATTGTACGTGCCAAAATAATTATCTTTGAATTCTTGTAGAGTCATTATTTTTATATTTATAATCTTTTTATTTTTAGAAAGTTGTCTTAATATATCTTTTTTTATATTATTAGTAGTAATTATTAAGTCGTTGTTTTCAATTGAATTTAGCATTTAAATCACCAATTTTATTATATATTAAAAAACAATAGTTTGCATTAATTAATTAAAAAAGAATTTACTTTGGAATAGTGATTATTTATAATAGCTTATTGGTGATTTAATGTCTTTTAAAATATCAGGATTTGAATTAGATAGCGAACAAAGAGCCATAGTATTAGATGAAAATAAATATTTATTAGTTACCGCCGGAGCCGGTAGTGGAAAAACTTTAACAATTTTAGGTAAAATAAAGTATTTAATTAAAGAAAAGAATATTAAGCCAGAGGAAATATTATGTATATCTTTTACTAAAGCTGCAGCAGAAAGTTTAAAAAATAAAATTAAAAGTGAGTTTAATTTAAATATGCCGGTTTATACCTTTCATAAATTATCTTTAGAAATTTTACAAAAAAACCAGATTAATTATAACATTACTGACAGCGATATGTTAGAAAATATAATTCATAAATTTCTAGCAATAGATGTCCTTGAATATGAAAAAATTATGAAGAATATTTTATATTATTTTGATCAAGAAGGAAATTACAATATAAAAAAGAAATATCTAAATTTTTATAAATATAAATATAAATATATAGATATGCTTGAAAAACTGCTAACTACATTTTTACATTTATTTAAGTGTAATAATTGGGAGTTAAATGATTTTGTTGATTTTTCCCAAAAAATAAAATGGACTTTATCATATAAAAAATATAAAAAAGAAAAAATATTTTTAATTTTAGCAATTAACATTTATTTAAAGTATGAAAAGTACTTAAATGAGAATAATGAAATTGATTTTGATGATATGATACTAAAAGCCACAAATATTATAAAAAAGTCTAAAAATATTTATAAGTATAAATACATTATAATTGATGAATACCAAGATACATCTTATATAAGATTTCTTTTGATAAGAGAATTAGTTAATATTACGAATGCTAATTTAATGGTCGTAGGAGATGATTTTCAATCAATATATAGATTTACAGGATGTGATATTAGTTTATTTTTAAATTTTAATAATTATTTTAAAGATGCTAAAATTTTAAAAATTCAAACTACTTACCGAAATAGTCAAGAGTTAATAAATATTGCGGGAAGTTTTGTTATGAAAAATAAAAACCAAATAAGAAAAAATTTACAATCTACAAAACGACTAAAAAATCCGATTAGAATAATTTATTATGATGATATAAAAAACGAATTTAAAAAGTTAATAAACGATATTTATAAAAATTGTGGTGGCAATATTTTAGTATTAGGTAGAAATAACAATGATGTTAAAATGATTTTGAGTAATGATTTAATTTTAAAAAATAATACAATTATATTTAAAAGTAATAAAGAGATAAATATAAAGTTCATGACGGTTCATAAATCTAAAGGTTTAGAGAGTGATAATGTTATTATTATCAATTTAAAAGATGATATTTTAGGATTTCCTAGCCAAATTAAAGAAGAAAGAATTTTAAGATTAGTTAGTAATAACTTTGATAGTTATCCATATAGCGAAGAAAGACGTTTATTTTATGTAGCTTTAACTAGAACTAAAAACTATGTATATTTATTAACGCCTAAAAAAAACGCTTCAGTATTTGTTAAAGAAATAAAAAGATATATTAACAAAAGAATCGATTCATAAGAATCGATTCTTTATATTAAGTCTATAAGACTTTTTTTTAATACTGGGGCGGAATATCGGGATCGAACCGATGCATGCCAGAGCCACAATCTGGTGTGTTAACCACTTCACCAATTCCGCCATAGCAATATTAGAATAACAAAATATTGCTTAAAAATCAAGTATTAATTGTTTTAATTAAAATTTAAAATAGGAGTTGTCCTATTTTAAATAAACATTATATACGTATCTATTCTCTCCTATTTTAGTCCAATTATTTTTTTCTTCTAGTATTGAAACGATTGTATTATTTTTAAGAGGCGCTTTATTTTTAACTATAGTACCATTTGGTGAAGTTCTAACATTTAGTCCCGTGGGAGCATTAACAACTTCTTTTGTGTATATTATCTTAAATGGCTTTTCGTCCGTTAAAAAATTAGACGATACCCACTGATTATCACCAATTCGTGACCACCCATTTTTTTCTTCATAAACTTTTACAATTGTATTAGGGGCAAGATCATTTACTAATGATGATGACAGTGTAGAAGAAGTACGAACATTTAATGTATAACTAGGTTTAACATATTTAATTTTGGCTTCTTGATAATATCTAATTGGATATCTATTTTTAGTATTTATATTTACTATTTGGTCAGGGTACACTAATAAATATTCGTATGGATCTAAGGTCTTACTATCTACTATTGTAGAGTTTTTATATAATCCAAAATGGAGATGATTACCGGTAGTAATACCACTTGATCCCATTAAAGCAATTTTATCGCCTTTTTTTACTCGATCATTTTTAAATACAATTATACTATTATCTAGTAGATGAGCATATAAAGAGACGTTACCGTTATCATGGCGGATATATACAACATTACCACCGGTTCTTTGACGTTCAATTTTCCATACTACACCGTCATCTATAGCATATATAGGTTGGTTCTTACCACCATATTTATTACTCCATCCAAAATCAATTGATCTACCTTTATGATAACTTTGGGTAACAACTATGTAATCGACAGGATATTGCATATTACTCCTTTCATTTATGATGAAATACATCATCTGTTATAAATTATGAAAGTAATAATATTATGTCTATTATGTTTATCCATTAATTAAGTATTCAAGAGATTTTATGATTGCAATTTTACCGTATTCATAAGTTAAGCTGCCTTGTAAATATGCTATGTATGGTTCTCTAATTGGACCATCACATGATAATTCAATAGATGATCCTTGAGTAAAGCATCCAGCTGCCATTATAACT
This sequence comes from uncultured Bacilli bacterium, assembly GCA_944373135.1. Taxonomy (GTDB): domain Bacteria; phylum Bacillota_I; class Bacilli_A; order RF39; family UBA660; genus CALWAM01. The sequence continues at coordinate 27,256 of CALWAM010000002.1, forward strand.
TGATTATCATAACCAGGCATATCCCATGGTTCTGGTAAAGCATAAGAATCTATAGGAGATGATAATTGAATTCCTTGAACAAACTTTATTAGTTTTTGAGGATCATGGAATTTTATACTTAAGACAATATCGACTTTTTCACTATTATATTTTGGTTCAACTTCAAAGCCTAACTTATCTAAGACTGCACTAGCTAAAGTAGTTGTTTTTAAAGCACTTGATACTACTGAAGGAGATAAAAATAAGCCTTGAAGAATTTGTTTATTAACACCTAAACTTGGACCAACTTCTTTTCCTTCACCTGGTAGTGTAAGCCTTTCAGCTACTAATTTAATTAAATTTTTTTTACCAACAACATAAGCCCCATTAGGTGCTATACCCCCACCAAGATTTTTTATAAGGGATCCTACAACAATATCGGCGCCTACATCAGATGGCTCTTGAGTAGAAACAAATTCACAGTAACAATTATCAACCATTATTATAATATTTTGGTTTATATTTTTTATAAAATCGATAACTTTTTTCAATTTGTCAATAGAGATACTGGGGCGATCAGAATAGCCTTTTGATCTTTGGATAGAAATAACTTTAATTTTTTGGTTATTTAAGGTTTTTTCGATTTGCTCATAATCAAAGTCATTATTAAGTAAATCTATTTGTTGATAATTAATATTAAAAGATTTTAAGGAACTAGGATTATCCTTAATTCCAATTACTTCATGAAGAGTATCATACGGAGTTCCAGTAATAGACAATAATGTATCATTAGGTCTAAGTAAAGCAAATAAAGTAACGTTAAGAGCATGACTACCACTTATAAATTGATTTCTAACTAAAGCATCCTCAGTATGAAAGATATCTTTATAAATTGATTCTATAACATTTCGACCTATATCATCATATCCGTAACCGGTAGTTGTATTAAAATGACTTTCTGATAATTTATTTTGTTGAAAGGCTTTTAATACTTTTTGACTATTAATATAACAAGTATTATCAATTTGTTTTAATTCTGAAGCAATTTTTTTCTCGGTTTCTAATACTACACTTTCGATATTCATCTTATTCCTCCATCAACGCTTATTATTTGATTATTTATGTATTTAGCTTTATCACTTATTAAAAATAATATTACATCAACTATTTCTTGCTCTTTGGCAAAGCGTTTTAATAATATTTTTCCTTGTTCTTGTTGATAAAATTCAGGATTTAAATTATCAGTTGATGAATCTATCCACCCTGGACATATAGCATTAACACGCGTATTTGGTGATAATTCTACAGCGAAATTATGAGTTAAGGAATTAATGGCTGATTTACTAGCATCATAATCAATAGATTCGGGATAATATGTGTTAATACTATTTGAACTTGATATATTTAAAATACAAGAATCATTATTTAATAAAGGAATTGCATATTTAGTTATAAGATAAGTACCTAGGACATTATTAATTAAAACATTAGTAAATTCTTCTGCATTTTTATCTTCAATACTATTATCATGATAAATTGCAGCATTATTGATTATAATATCAATTTTTTGAGCTTTTTTCTTAATATCATCATACATCTTAATTACTTCATTTTCATTTTTTATGTCGATTTTATACCAAGATAAATTACAATTATATTGATTAAGAAGTTTATCAGTTTCTATTTTACTTAAATCGTCTTGATGATATATTAAAATCAAGTTATAGCCAAGTTCCGCTAAGTTAAGTGCTATCTTTCTACCCAAATTTTTATTAGCTCCAGTTAATAAAACCGTTTTTTTCATAGTACCTCTTTTCTGTTAGTATTATACATCCCTATTGATATTTAGTCTAGTTATTTAGTAAAATATATATAGGTGATATTTTATGGAATTGATTAAAAAATATTGGAAATATATAACAGCATTTATAGCAATATTTTTATTCTTGATTATAGTTGAATTTTATTATCAGGATAAATTATATATTTTTGATAACTTTGTCTATAACTATGTGAAAAATATTATTAACAATCCTATGACTATAATAATGAAGTTTATTACTTTTTTTGCTAGTCCATTATGGTGTATAGTTTTAGCAATAATTATTATAATCTTTAACAAAAAATTCGGAAAATATTTTAGTATTAATTTGGCTTTAGTATTTCTTCTTAATTTTGTTCTCAAATTAGTATTTGCGCGCGAAAGACCAATTGATATTAATATTATTACAGAAAGCGGTTATAGTTTTCCGAGTGGTCACTCTATGGTTAGTGCTGGTATGTATGGTTTTTTAGCTTATAATTTATGGAAAAGTAAAATAAAAAATGGTTGTAAAGTAATAGGATTTATTGGATTAGTTATATTAACATTCTTAATCGGATTAAGTAGGATTTATTTAGGTGTTCATTATACTAGTGATGTTATAGGTGGCTTTGTTTTAGGAATTGCCTACTTAGTATTGTTTATTCAAATAGTTTATTCAAAAAAACTCACCAATAAATAATTAGTGAGTTTTCTTTAATCCTATTTTTTCACCATATTTTACGATGGTTTCAATATTATTTTCTGAATTTTTTAAAATGTCTTTATCCAATTTAATAGTATCTTTTTGGTATAATAAAATTATTGTTGACCCGCCAAAAGAAAAGTACCCTTTTTCCGTCCCTTTCTTAAAAACCGATAAATTATAATTATTTATTTTGCCAACGTTTAATGCCCCAACTTCAATGTAAGTTACAGTTTTAAATTCTTTTGACTTAAGAACGGAATATTCTCGAGAATTTTCAATAAATACTTGATGTGTATCAAAGGCAATTGGGTTGACTGTATGTAAAATCCCCGATATTTTTTTAATATTAATAGTTTTGCCATCAAAAGGATATAGATAATGATGATAATCGGATACTGTTAAACGATAAACTAAAGCGTAGCCGTCTTGATATTTTTGACTTAAATTATCATTTTGTAGTAATTGGTTTATACTATAATTACTATTTTTTACCTTGAAAATAGTATTACTGTCTATCTTATAAGCCATTAATCTTGCGTCTGCAACACTAATAACGGTATTATCTTTGTAATTTATTGGTCTTTTTTCAGTCTTTATTTTACGAGTGAAGAAATCATTGAAAGAATAATATTTTGTCATCTCATATTCAGACATATCTATATTGTTCTTTTTTATAAAACTTTTTATTTTAACTTTTGATAACGAAGAGTTAATAATTATTCCGTTTAATTTTGATACCCAAGGTCTAGTAATTATTTTTAAAATTACTCTACCTATTATACTATTATATAAAAAAGTAAGTAATTTATTAGGTTGTTCTTCTATTATCTTTTTTGTTTTTCGATCATAATATTTTATCATGTTAGCCCCTTATTAATAAATAGGATATAAACAAAATCCCAATAATTAAAAATATATATTGCCATTGGCCTTTAGGTTTCTTCAAATTAAAATTTAAAATAAACAATATAGCAGTAAATAGCATTGTTAAATTATATGTTAAAGCAAAATCACTAATAGTTAAATATTTTTTTAATATATAGATAAATGGAAAAATAATAGCAGCGGTAGTAACTGGCAAGCCATGATAATAAGTCACACCATTTTCTTTGCCTTTTTCTTCTGCAATAACATTAAAGTATGCTAAACGAATACAGCCATTAAGCATATATATAATATATACTAATACATTGTACCAGGCATCAAGTCCTAAACCATACCCTATGGCAACAGGTAAGAATGTAAAAGCTACTAAATCTGCTAAGGAATCTATTTGAATTCCAAAGTATTTTTCAATATCACTTCTTTTACAAGCACGAGCTACTTTTCCATCAAATCCGTCGCTTATACCACAAATTATTAAACAAATTATGGCATATAAAATATGATGATGTAAAGCAAAATATATTCCAATACCAGCAGATATGACACTTAAGTAAGTTAATAAGACGCTTATTTTATAAAAACCAATAAACATGGGTTGTTCTTTATGTTTTCTGTGTAACATGTTTTTACCTCCTTGTAAATTAAATTATAACAAAAACAATAGTAAAAGAAAAGAATTAACTCTAAGCTAATCCTCCTTCTTCAGCGATTATATCAGCAAATAATTCCTTAAATTTTTCAGCATCTTTTTTCTTAGAATCTTCATACACATTACGAGCATTTAGGATGGCCTGATAAATATGGCGCATTTTAACCGTATTACTATTTTCATATAATGCATAAGTAAAAGCATTAGCTAAGATAGTTAAACAAATATCGGGATATCGGCTTGCTATTTCATAGATTCTTTTATATTCGTCAGTCATTTCTACGATAAATCTCATTATTTTTTCAATGATAAATATCGTATAGTTTAATTTTACTCCTATTTGCTTTTCTAATTTAGGATATGTTCCCATTAACACTTTAACACAAGTTTCTTTATCAAATTCTTTTATATCTATTTTTTGAAATCTTCTTAAGAAAGCACGATCTCTTAATATATAAGTTTCATATTCTTCAGTGGTTGTTGCACCTATTAGTTTTATTTCACCACGGTCCAATCCAGCTTTTAGCATGTTAGCGAAATCAATTCCATAATTACCGGTTACGTTTTTATTTACAAGGACATGCGTTTCATCTATAAATAATATTGTTTTATTCATAGAAGATAGTTCTTTCACTAATAAGTCAATTCGATTTTCTACTTGACCATCTACTTCGGTAGTTCCAAGCAAGGAAGTGATATTTATTTTATATAGTTTATATCCTATTAAAGCATTGGGAACTTTATTGTATTTTATACGATATGCTAGGCCTTCAACAATAGCTGTTTTACCGATACCAGGTTTACCGACTAAAAGAGCACTTTTTTCAGGAGTAAGTAAAGTTAAAATTATTTGTTTTATTTCTTCATCGCGGGCTATAGCAGGATCCGTAATATAATTTTTATTTATTAAATCTTCTCCATATCTCTCTAGCATACTAATTTTTTCTTCCATTTTTAATCACCATTTTTATTATAACACGTATAATACTGATTAGTAAATGAATGAGATTTGATGAGTTTCATTATTCAATCATTTACTATATAAT
>CALWAM010000003.1 GCA_944373135.1 uncultured Bacilli bacterium
TTAATATCATCATTTAAATTCATTTCATATAATATTTTACCATTTTTCAATGAAACTATCTCAACTCTATCAGTACTATCTTCGATTTTAACCATAGCATATAAATCATCACTATATTCATTATCAGAAACAACCACATTAATATAATCAGCTGTAACACTATAAATTAGCTCTCCATCAGTGTTCATTATTCCTTCTTTATCATTTGCAAAATCAGAAAATTCAAAAAAACCGTTACCGATATAATTAAGGTCATAACCCTCTGGCGAAATCTTATTTAATTCATTATCATATAACTCACCACTAATATTCCAAATGCCCAAGTCTTCATAATATTCAGGAGCAAAAACACCAGCTTGATCCAAAACAACTTTTCCTTCAGCATCTATCATTTGATACCAAAGAGAATCCGCGTCTTTCTTTACAACTGCATATTTACCATTAAAATCATACGCTATATCATACATCGGAGTAATTAACATCTTACCTTCACTAGTAATATAGCCATATTTATCATCATCTTTAATTAAAATAGGATTATTAACAATTATATTTAAATTACTACTACTTTTCTCTTCCTTATTAAATAAAATGTACCCGACAATTAAACCAGTAACCAATACTATTCCAATTATAATAATTAGAAACAATTTATTGTTTATCTTTAGCATTCAAATTAACTGCATTATTACTGTTATCCATACTTAAGTTAAGATAATTTTTATTTAAAATTTCCGATTGATTATTCATATTATTAATATTATTATTTATATCAGTATTCATATTATTTATTTGATTATCATTTAAACTATTATTCATATTCAGTCACCGTCACTTAAACAAATTTAATAAATCATCTAGATCACTTGTGGCAGAACCTAAAAACATTTCTAAGCATATATATCCTGTTATTACTCCAATAATTGCTAAGCAGATAAAATTAAAATAATATTTTATATTTCCATCTAAAATTATTTCATTATTCATTGTTTCATATAATAAAATTAATGTATATACTATACCTATAATTAACACTGGCAAACTTAACTTGTCCCAAATTATACCCATTAACGGAGATAAAATCAAAAAAGATAAAAACATAGGTATCATTGCTAATGATGAAATTCCTAATAATCTAGAAAAATTACTTTGTTTTTTAAATATTAATCCTACTAAATAATATATTGCCGCAACACCAACGATTATTCCTAAATATATAAAAAAGTTTTTAAAAATCAACTCTAAATAATTTATTTCCTTTAAATTTTCCCATGCCCATTCTGTCTCATAACCACCAGTTGACCAATTTAAGCTTTTAATTCTAACCACACTAACTATTGTTTTCACAAAGTTTAAAAGCATTCCTATTGCTGAAACAATTAAAGTAATAAGTACTGAATTTTTAAATTCATTAAATTTTTTTAATTCTTCCTTAAATCCCGTAAATGGTTTCAGTAATACTGCTAAAATAATACTAAAATAATTTATCACAGTAATTGCGCTACTAACTTGCGTATTTACTGGTTGATTTTGACTCGTTACATTTTGATTACTTTCAATAATTTGTTGATTAATTATATTTTGATTTACATTACTACTATCGGCATTTGCATTCATAGTAACATCATATAATACTTCTTCATTTACAATCTTAGTTCCGCATTTAACACAAAACCTCGTCCCTGGATTATTAATATTTCCACACTTTGGACAATTCATATTCATAAATACCTCCACTTTCCTTACTTACAACTTTTAGTGCCTTAAATATTTATTTACATTTATCACTCCTTTATGTTTGATTTCTAGTTACCTTAATAACAGCACAAACTCTATAATTAACCAAATTATAACATATTAAAAAGAACTAATATATATTTCATTTTAAACTTGACACATTATTTCTAAAAAATATTACGAAACAACCAATTTATTTACTTAATATAATATTTAGATATTATAATGTTTTAAAAATTTATGTTATATTATATAGTTTCTAATAGAAAAAAACTTTTTACTATAATCTTTTATTATTAATAATTCTATTTTTATAACACTATTTGCAATCTTTACGAATTTATTATTACTATATTAACTTTATAAAAACAATTTTCTATCAATTAAATTACAATTTTACCTCAAATTTCTTATATATTTATACAACTCAATAAAACATTATACTTACCTAACAACCACAAACACATTCTTATATCACAATCTTAAATCATTGGAAAGTTACGATTATAATATGCAAAAAAGAAGTTATTTTTTTAGTTCAATAACTTCTTTTCCACCCATATATGGTCTTAACACTTCAGGAATAACTACACTACCGTCACTTTGATAATTATTTTCAAGTACAGCAATCAAACCTCTCGGCGTTGCTACTACTGTATTATTTAAGGTATGTAAATAATAATTTCCTTTATCATTTTTAACTCTAATACCTAAACGTCTAGCTTGAGCATCACCTAAATTAGAGCAACTTGCTACTTCAAAATATTTCTTTTGTCTAGGACTCCAAGCTTCAATATCACAAGACTTGACTTTTAAATCTGCCAAATCCCCACTACAACATTCAAGTTGTCTAACTGGTACATTCCAAGATCTAAACAATTCTACCGTTAATTTCCACATCTTATTATACCAATTCATAGATTCTTCTGGCTTACATAAAACAACCATTTCTTGTTTTTCAAATTGATGAACTCTATATAAACCTCTTTCTTCTATTCCATGACTTCCTACTTCTTTTCTAAAACAAGGTGAATAAGATGTCATATTAATTGGTAATTGTTCCTCTTTTAATATTTGATCTTTAAATTTACCAATCATAGAATGTTCACTAGTACCTATAAGATATAAATCTTCTCCTTCTATTTTATACATCATAGCATCCATTTCTTCAAAACTCATAACTCCAGTAACAACATCACTTCTAATCATAAATGGTGGAATACAATAAGTAAAACCATGATTAATCATAAAATCTCTAGCATAAGCAAGCATTGCTTCATGAAGTCTTGCAATATCTCCCATTAAATAATAAAATCCTTCTCCACTAGTTCTTCCAGCACTTTCTTTATCTAATCCATTAAAATTAGCAATAATATCAGCGTGATATGGTATTTCATAATCTGGCACTTTTGCTTCTCCAAATCTTTCAACTTCAACATTCTCACTATCATCTTTACCAATCGGAACACTACTATCCATAATATTAGGAATTACCATCATTCTTTTTTTTATTTCTTTTTTTAGTTCTTCTTTTCTAATTTCCAGATTATTTATTTCATCGCTCATTTTATTAATTTCTTTTTTTATTTCATCAACTTTATCTAACTCTTTATTTTTAACTAAAACACCTATTTCCCCACTTAACTTATTTTTTTTAGCTTTTAAACTATCAGATTTAGTTTGTACTTCTCTTACTTCTATATCCATATCATAAACTTCATCTACTAAATGTAATTTATGATCTTGAAACTTTTTTATAATATTATCCTTTACTAATTCTTTATTATTTCTAATTATATTGATATCTATCATAATTTTCTCTCTCCTTCTAAATCAATAACATATTGTTCTATTTCTTTAATATGATCTCTTTGATATAACAAATGATATTCTGGTATAGAAACAGATTTATTAAAATAAGCTCCATTAGCTAAAGCAACACTTTTACTTGCTATATTATCTTCATTAATAGCTAAATATACTTTCTTAATCTTATAATGTTTTAAAACTAATAACAATAATTTTAATGCTCTTTTAGCAATGCCTCTACCTTGATATCGCTCCTTTATTTCATAGCCAACATTACCAGTATGTAAAACATCTGTTTCATATTTACGATAACTAATTCTCCCAACTATTTCATTTGTTTTTAACAATTTTATTTCAAACGATAAAAACTCAATTCCCGGTTTATGAATTAAAGCTATTTCCTCATCTCTAATAATTTCGTTATCTATAATTACCACATCCTTTTAAAAAAAGACACCCAATATATGCTAAGGAACATATACTGCGGTGCCATCCTTATTTTACTTAATTTATATAACGGTTTTACCCGGAAATTATTAATTTCACTAAAAAGTAGATTCATAAATTATCTTTAATTCATTTCCACCATCCATGAACTCTCTATCTAAATATAATTTATTACTAATCTTTTATAATCGCTTTAATGCTTAAATTATAAGCTTTTATTTATTATCTGTCAATATCATTGAATATTTTATCTTAAAGGTAATATAAAATCATGAATTATTAAATATTATATTTTAAATATAATTAGCATTTATGGCTTATTTTTTCATTTTTCTATTATATATAGCACTATTATTTTTACCATTTTTCTTAATGTAGTATAAGGCAACATCTGCTTCCTCAATAGTTTCATGAATAGTTTTATCTTTATTATAAATTGAAATTCCTGCTGAAAAAGATAAATTTAAACCATTACTATTTATATTAAACATTTTATTTATTCTATCCATACGCCTTTTTACTATACTAGTATTATCAGTATCAAAAATAATCAAAAATTCTTCTCCTCCATACCTTCCGGCAAAGTCATTAGCCTCAATATTCTCATTAATAATTTTACCAGCATACTTAATACTTGATCACCAGTTTTATGACCATAACTATCATTAACATTTTTAAAATCATCAATATCACATAAGACAAAAACACTTGTTCTTTCTAATTTTGATAAAAATTCTTCTAAATCTTGTCTTGTTGCTAAACCCGTTAATTTATCTCTTTTTAAAACTGATATATACTTAAAATAACTTGTAACATCTTCTAAATATTCTAACTTACTATCTACTTTTTTTATTTTTATATTTTTTTGCTTATTTTCATAATATTTATTTCTATATTTAAATATATTATTACCAATTTTTGTTCTAGTCATCTTTAAGTAATTTTCACTTTGAATTGTTTTATCTTTATAAGTTATTTTAAATTCCCATCCCAAATTAGAAAGAACTTTTTTTACATTATTTAAAGACAAGAAAACCACCTCAACAGAAATTATAATTTATATGAATAAAAATGTCAAAAACCAAAAAAAATAAAGATTCTAACCTAATTAAAATCTTTATTTATAATGTTTTTTATTGCCATATAAGGTAATAAAGCACAAGTCTTTCTATTATTTTGTTTATATATTTCATTAAAACAATTACTCATACCTAAAATATTTTCATCATACTTATTTCCATTTATCATTTCATTATAATTATAAATAATACTTTTAACTTCATTTAAATCTTTACCAATTATACTTCTTAACATTACACTACTACTAGCTATACATATAGCACAAGCTTCCCCCTCAAAATAACCATTTACTACTTTATTATCTTTAATTTTTATATATATATCTATGTTATCAATACAAGAAACATTTCTACTATTTTCTTTTATATAATCATTACTAGGAATTTCTCTATGGAAAGGATGTAAATAATTATCCATAATTATATCTCTATTACTCATTAAATCATCTCTTCTACTATTTTTTCTTTATTACTTAATAATTTTACTAATCTATCAATGTCATCTTTAGTATTATAAAAATATAAACTGACTCTCACTGTATTATTGACTCCTATTTTATCTTTTAATATCTTTGCACAATGATTACCAGCTCTAACACAAACATTATATTTATTTAAATAAACAGCAACATCTTGACTAAAAATACCATCAACATTAAATGCTACAATTCCTGAATCTCCTTCTTCATTAATAATATCTATATAATCAAGGGATTCTAATCCATCTATTAAATATCTTCTTAATTCTTGTTCATAATTACTTATTTTATCCAAACCTATTTTATTTAAATATAAAGCTGCTTTCCCAAGACCGATAGCCCCAGCAATATTAGGAGTACCGGCTTCTAATCTAAATGGTAATTCTTTTAAATATACTTCATTCTCATTATCAAAAGATTCATTCATTCCTCCTCCTAAATTAGTAGGTCTTAATTCTTCTAATAATTCCTTTTTACCATACAATACCCCAATACCAGTTGGACCACACATCTTATGACCAGAAAAAGCTAAAAAATCAATATCACTATCAATTACATCCGTTTTTTTATGACCTATACTTTGAGCTCCATCTACAACAACAAAGATATTGTTTTGGTGAGCAAAACTTGTTATTTCCTTAATAGGACGTACATCCCCAATAACATTTGTAATTTCTGCTAATGCAATAACTTTAGTTTTATCACTAACTGCTCTTTTAATATTATCTAAAGTAACATAATTATTATTATCTAAATCAACATATTTAATAACTATTCCATTAGTATTAGCTAATCTAAACCAAGGAAGAACATTACTAGCATGTTCGCTTTTACTAATAATAACTTCATCTCCCGGCTCTAAGAAATTTTTAAAAAAGCCATTAACAATCATATTTAAAGATTCCGTAGCACCAGAAGTAAAAACAATTTCTTCTCTTTCCCTAGCGTTAATAAAATCTTTAATAATATTCCGTGCTTTTTCATATTCTTGATCAACTAGTAATGAGATATCATAATCTCCCCGATGAGCATTTCCACTATAATTTTCATAATAATCTACCATACTTTCAATTACTTCATAAGGTTTAAAAGTAGTAGCACCATTATCTAAATAAACAATATCTTTTTTTAACATTGGAAAATCTTCTCTATTCATCATCCACCTCCTATATTCTATAATATTTTATTCTAAATAAATACCATCACTTATATTTATACCCAAATTAATTAGAACTTGTATTATCACTAGTATTATTTCTAACATAAAATAATTCAATCCATGACTTAATTATTTCTTCACTCTTATTACCTTCTATCGCCCCAGTAACACTACCATTTTTTATAACATAAGTTGTAGGAGTTCCTTCAATATAAATATAATTACCTAAATCTTTCTTTTCGTCTATACTTAAATTACTCGTATTTAAAACATATATTTTTTGTTCTAAACTATTTAAAGCATCTTCTAAAGTAGGAAGAAAAGCCTTGCAAAAACTACAACCATCTTTAACAACAACTACCATACTTTTTTTTGTTGACTCAAATAACTTTTTAAAACCATTATAATTAATATTTGTTAAAGTATCAGTTAATGAAGGTAACTTAGTATCATCACTAACATTAACATCTGGTTCTGGTTGTTTATCTTGATCAATTAGGGAATTACCATAATCACTTTCTTCATCAATAGTTGGATAATCTATTTGTTCTAAATTATTTCTTTGACTAAATAAATAAATACAACCTCCTAAAATCATAATTATCATTAACACCATTAACACTTTTAATATTAAATCTTTTCTTTTCATTATTATTCCTCCATTTGTAAATAACTAATAATTGAATTAGCTATATTATCCCCTATTCTTTGTAAATTTGCAACTATCCATTTCGCATCATCCATTTGATCATGATAAGCAACCTCAATCATTAACCCTCTTTTAACATTTAAAGGATTTATTTCCCCTAAACTACCATCTGAAAATAATACCCCATTAGATAATGTCTTATAATTATAAGGATAAATACTATTTAAATTTTTAAATATATTGGCTGCAGCATCATAAGCAAGTGAATTTTCATCATGAACATAAACCAGTACTCCTTGACTGGTGTGATTAGGACTACCATTAGAATGTATAGCCACATGTAAATCAGCTCCTACACTCCTTGATTCTCTCGCCCAATCTAACATTTTATTAGGAGCATCGGGATTATTCCTATAAACTATTATCCCCGCCTCTTTTAACTTTTCATAAACAATATCTCCTAATTTATTCATCATTTCTCTTTCATTCGTATAACCACTACCACTAATTCCATAATTATCATATTGATTAGACGGACTCAAATATACTACCGGGGTTTTACTCTTAGTCTTGATTTCATAAGATCTTACTGCACTATCTAAATATCCGTTTTTCTTCGCCGCTACTTTTAAAGTCATGCCATTACTTACTTCAAATGCCCCAGTATAGATAAAACCATTAGTTAAAGGATCACTATTATCCAAAGTATAAAAAATAGTTGCTCCTTCAGTTAAAGTATTCAAACTAATTAATGATTTATCTTTAATATTATTTTCGTAATAATTTAAATATACCGGTGCTACTTCAGCTACACCTAAAACTTTAATGTTTACCACATCTTTTTTAGCAATTTCATCATAATCCAAGTATTTAGCTACTACTTCTAAAGTATAGTCAGTATTTTCTTTAAAATATCTAACTGGTATCTTAACACTTCCATCTTCAACCCTAAATTCTTTAATAAATTTTTTATCTTGATACAAATTTAGTATCATTGATGTACTTCCTTTACCACCACTAACCTTAACTAAAATATCTTCTAAATAAAATGGTTCATTATCACTTATATTATCAAAGTAAACATCCTCTACTAAAACCGGATTATTATAAAAATTATAAATACTTATTATTCTTCCTTTAGAATTCTTTAAAATTGCCGTAAGCCTTCCTTCATAATCATTAATTATATCTTTACTAATAAATACTTGTTCACTTTCAACATTAGTCTTATAAATTATATTATCTCGATAAATGACATTTAATTCTAATCTTTCTTTAATCCCCTCTATTAGTAATAAAAAGTCTCCATCACCAACAATATACTCATTTTCCTTAAAACTCGCCTCTTTCGACATATAATTATAAATGTTTGATTCTTTACTTTCTCTTTCATTACCAGCAACAACTTTAAAACTAATTTCTTCATTATAACTTAAATATAAATTATTTAAAGAAACTTTATTATCATCAGTTTTTTCATAAAATATAACATTATCATTTTCATCTATACCATAAACCTCATAATATGAAGCATTATCTAACTTTTCATATTTTAAATATAAATTACTATTGTCTTCGACTAATCCAATTATTTTAAAATCATCTAACTTATACCAAAATATACCTAAATACAAAAATAAAAAACAAATAATTGTACTTAGTAATAACAATAAACTAACTAAGATAATTATTTGTTTTTTCTTCATCATACTACCTATCCTTCTTTTCTTTTTAATGATTTAAATACTTTTTTCCATAAATCCTTAGAAGCATAATTTAATATACCTACTCTATATACTCTTATACCATATTTAAATAACAAATAACAAGTACCAATTAATAAAATACAACTAATAAATAAATCTATCAAAGTAGTTTGCCCTAACAAAAATAAAGTAGGTGCAATTAATAACGATAAAAACGGTATATAACTAATTATTTTAATAAACAAAGCTCCATCGAAAACACTTGCCATAATTCCCAAATAATAGCCAGCCATTAAAACTAACATTAATGGTGTTTGTAATTGTTGATAATCCTCAATACTAGTTGTCATACTAGCAAGTACTGCTGCTAATAACGCATATATTAAGAAACTAAATACAAATAATATTATAAATGCTGGTAAACCTTGCCACAATAAATTCAAAAATCCACTACTCTTTAATAAATCTAAAAAGTCATTAATTTCTAAACCTATGCCCGTTGAAGAAAAACCTAAACCGCCATTAATTACATATCTAATTCCTAAACTAATACCACCATATAAAAGCATAAGGCCTAATTGCAATAAAGAAAATAAAGTAGTTGCTATTATCTTAGAAAACAAATGAGCTTCCGGACTAACATTAGAAATTATTATTTCCATTCCTCTAGTTGTCTTTTCATCATTGATTTCTGCTCCAATCATTTGCACTAATATCACAATTAAGATAAAGAATGGCACTAAAAATACCGTTATTAGACTTGCTCCTACTAAATCTTTTGCTTCACTATTTTCCGCATCTTCATTTAACACAACACTATTTAATTCTATTGGTGATGTAATATTAATTAAATCATTTTGATTAATATTACTCATATTAAGAGCATATTCCCCTTTAACAGAAGTAAGAGCACTATTAAGTAACTGATTAACTATCATATCTATTTGATCATAACTATACACAGTTGCAGTCATATATTTAACATCATCTTTATTAATAACCACCAAAATATTATCATTATCTTGATCAAGTGTTTCTTTAATATTTTCAATACTTTCATCAGCTAATTTTACTTCGTAATTAGCCATATCCTCTACACTACTTTTAAGCTCGTTAAAATATTTACTAAAATTATCAAATACTCCTACTTCATCAACAACTAAGATTTCTTTTTCTTCTTTAAAATCCCCCCCAAAAGCATTAATTACCGTATCTATATTAACAATTACAATTAATAATAAACATAATAATATATTAACTACTTTAAACCATTTAGTTTTAATCTTTTTTTCTAAACTTTGTTTAATCAAAAATTTAATCTTTGTTTTCATAAACCGCCCCTACCTTTTCAATAAATATTTCATTTAAAGTTGGTTCTTCTACTTCATACTTAATAATATTTTTACATTTCTTGACATAATCAAAAACATTTTTGCTGTATTCTTCACTCTTAATTTTAACAATAACTTCATTAGCTTCTTCAAAAGCATCAATAACGCCCTCGATACTCTTTAGTTTTAATATATCTACATCACCAATAATACTAATATTTTTTTTGCGATAATCTTTTTTAATTTCCTTTAAATTACCTTGTAATACACTTTTACCATTAACTAATACCACTAAATTCTCACAAAATTGTTCTACTTGTTCCATTCGATGCGAAGAAAAAATAATCATACTTCCTTTTTTTTGACACATTTTAATTGCATCCATAAATAATTGCGCATTAATAGGATCTAAACCTGAAAAAGGCTCATCCAAAATAAGTAATTCTGGATCATTAATAATTGCGGTAATAAATTGGATTTTTTGTTGATTACCTTTACTTAATTCTTTTATTTTTCTTTCTTTATATTCTGCAATATTAAAAAACTTTAACCATTCATCTAATTTTTTTAATATATCTTCTTCTTTCATCCCTTTTAATATACCATAATATATTACTTGTTCTTTAACAGTTAACTTAGTAAGTAAACTTCTTTCTTCAGTTAAAAAACCGATTTTATCCGTAACACTATAGTCTATTTTTTTACCATCTAATGTAATTTTACCACTACTTTTATTTAAAAGTCCAATTATCATTCTAAATGTCGTTGTTTTACCAGCTCCATTTACTCCTAATAAACCAAATATCTCTCCTTTATCAATTTTAAAGGATAAGTTATCTACAGCTTTAAAATCACCATAGTATTTAGTTACATTCTCAACACTTAACATATAATCACCTAATTACATTTTATCATAAAAACACATAAAAAAAACAATAATTTAATAATTATTACTTAGTTTATAATTATAGAGTATCCTTAAATTCTTTATGGTTGCTACTCAATGTTTTTGGATATGTCTTCTTATAACATCCTTTAGAAAAAATTTCTAATTTTAACGATTATACAATCAACTATGTTTATTACTTAGTATATTGACTAATTAATCTTATCACATATTTATTAAAAACTATTGTCTCAATTAAATTTTTATGATAATATTAACCTGTACTTTTGGTCTGTTGGTGAAGTGGCTTAACACACCACCCTCTCAAGGTGGCATTCACGAGTTCGAACCTCGTACAGACTACCAAATAAAAATTAAGAGACTTTACTAGTCTCTTTTTATTTTATTGCATTAAATAAATTTGATATTAAATCAATATTATCAATAACATCATTTATCTTATCAGTCTTTCTTAACCGATATTTTTCTTTCATAACAGCTACGAATTCCTCATACTTTCTTGGATCTCTGTTTAAATATTTAATCCACTCACTATTTTCTTTTAAAAGTTCTAACATTTTAGGATCTTGATATAACTTTTCTAAAATATATTTTTGCATTTAATCTCCATAAAATTTATTTATAGGTCTAGGTGTAGTTGGACCTTTAACAACATCGACACTAGAAGTATTACTTTTACTAGTTATATCGCCTAAAAAATTTAGAGCCTTTTGAGCCGTTGACAAATGCTTTTGAATTTTACTTGAATCAATATTTTTAACTATGTTTGATATTTCATTGATATTTAAATGATTATTATCTTCTTTTTTATTTAAATATGGCTTCCAAACATTTTCATCATCTTTATAAATATCATATAACTCATAAAACTTTTGCAATGTCATACTATTATCTTTAATACTATTAATTAATTCAGGATGAAGCTTAGCAAATTCTTTAAATTCTTCTAACTTAGTCATTAAAAATCACCTATTACATTATATGCATGCAATAAGTGATTTTTTCTTATAATCTAAAATCATTAATAAAGTCATCAATAGTTAATTCTTGAATATTATCTTCTTTATTAACATCACTATCAATAACCTCTAAATTATTTTCCTTCTTTTTATTTAAATAAGAAACTAATTGAACTTTTATACCAACTTCACTAAATTTGCTATTTATACTTGATCCAGTAGATAAACTATCCATAATATTAATATCCGTATCTTTTATCACTTCTAAATCAGCATCATTTTTTAAAACAAACTCTTCTTTATTATTAACAACAAAACTACTTATTACCCTATATGGACTAGATTTAACTTTTTTAATTATTAAATCTCCTAATCTAGTTCTCGTATGAATATTAAGTTCACTTAACTTCACTCTTTTAGCTGTATTTTTATTAGTAAATATTGTCATATAAATATTACTACTATTATAAACATTTCCACTTACAACAAAGTCATCCTTTAATTTAATCCCTTTTACCCCACTAGTTCTTAATCCAACCAAAGGAACTTCATCACATTTAATATTTAAATAATAGCCATTATTAGTAACAAATATACAATTATCCGAAGTAATTTCCACACTAACTACTTCATCATCTTCTTTTAATTTAATACAATTCATAACTTTAGAATATCTACTAACAATAAATTCTTCCAATTTAGTTCTCTTCGTTAATCCATTTCTCGTAAAGAAAATTACTTCTTTATTTTTATCATCAAGTACTATAGTTTTAATAATTTTTTCTTCTGGAGACATTGTGACTAAATTACTAACATGTTTACCTAAATCTTTCCACTTAGCTTCAAATATAGTATGAACTGGAACATATAAATAATTTCCTTGATTTGTAAACATTAATATCGTATCTAAATTATTTAATTCATAAAGACCAATTAAATAATCACCAGGTTTTAATCCTGTTTCTTCATCTTTTAAAGAATTATAAGACTTTTGTGATACTTTTTTAATATAACCTTCATTACTAATAGCAACAATTACATTCTCTTTAGATATTAAACTATTAGTATCAATCTTAATTTCTGTTATATTATCTCTTATTTCTGTTTTTCTTTCTGTTGCATATTCTTTTTTAATTAATTTTAACTCGGTTTTCATTACATGTTTCAAAGCTTCTTCATTATTTAGTATTTGTTCCCATATTTTCATTTTATTAGCTAAATCAGCCATTGTATTTTGCACTTCTAAAATATCAGTATTAGTTAAACGATATAATTGTAACATAACAATTGCTTCTGCTTGCTCTATTGTGAATGTAAATTCTTTTACTAAATTATCTTTAGCATCACTTTTATTCTTACTAGCTCTAATAACACTTATTACTTTATCCATAATACTAATAGCTTTAATAAGTCCTTCTAAAATATGATATTGTTTCTTAGCATGTTCCAAATCAAATTTAGTCCTATTAGTAATAACTTCTTTTTGAAATTTAATATAAGCATCCAATATTGGAATAAGACCTAAAGTCATTGGTCTTTGATTAACTATAGCAACCATATTATAATTATAAGAAATTTGTAAATCCGTATTTTTATATAAATAATTAATAATTAAATCACTATCTACATCTTTTTTTAATTCAATAACTATTCTTAATCCATCGCGATCCGTTTCATCTCTAACTTCTGCTATACCATCAATTTTTTTATCGATTCTTATACTCTCCATCTTCGTTACTAAAGCTTGTTTATTAACCTCAAATGGTATTTCATCAATAATTATTAAATTTTTTCCTTTTTCTTTTTGTAAATGGTATTTAGCTCTAACAACTACTTTTCCTCTCCCAGTTGTAAACGCATCAACAATTCCCGCTTTGCCTTCTACTATTCCTCCAGTTGGAAAATCTGGTCCTTTAATTATGTTAAGTAATGTATCTAAATTACAATTAGGAGATTCAATTCTCTTAATTGTTGCATCAATTACTTCTCCTAAATTATGAGGTGGAATATTAGTAGCATAACCAGCACTAATACCACTACCACCATTTACCAATAAATTAGGGAACTTAGCGGGTAGTACCGTCGGCTCTAAAAAACGATCATCAAAATTTGGCGCCCAAGTAACGGTATTTTTATCTAAATCTTTCGTAAGTTCACTACTTATTTTAGCAAGTCTCGCTTCTGTATAACGATAAGCAGCTGCCGGATCTCCATCCATTGATCCATTATTACCATGAATTTCAATTAAAATATTAGATTGTTTCCACCACTGACTCATTCTTACCATTGCATCATATACTGATGAATCCCCATGAGGATGGAACTTACCCAAAACTCCACCAACTGTATAAGCACATTTAATATAAGATTTATCATAAGTATTTTTTTCATCATACATATAATAAAGAATTCTTCTTTGCACTGGTTTTAAACCATCTCTAACATCAGGAATAGCTCTTTCTTGTATAATTGATTTAGCATAATTACTAAATCTATCTCCCATTATATCTTCTAAAGAATAATCCTCTATTCTTTTAATAATACTTTCCATCTACTTCACCTACTTTTGTATTTGATAATTGTCTTCTAAAGTGAATATTACATTCTCTTCTATCCATTCTTTTCTCGGTTCAGCTTTATCACCCATTAAAATATTTACTCTCTTTTCAGCTAGTGAAGCATCTACAATATTAACTCTAATTAAGCTTCTTGTTTCAGGATTCATAGTTGTTTCCCACAATTGATCAGGATTCATTTCACCAAGTCCTTTATATCTTTGAATAACAGCTTTACCACTATTATTTTTCTTAATTTCTTCTAATTCTTCATCACTCCATGCATAAAAGTGATTTTTACTATAGGTAATCTTATATAAAGGAGGTTTCGCTATATATAATTTACCAGCTTCAATTAAAGGCTTCATAAATCTATAAAAGAAAGTCAATAATAATATTTGAATATGAGCACCATCAACATCAGCATCTGTCATAATAATAACTTTATCATAATTACTATCTTCTACTACAAAATTAGATCCTACACCAGCACCAATAGTATGAATCATCGTATTAATTTCTTCATTTTTTAATATATCATCCATACTAGCTTTTTCACTATTAAGGACCTTTCCTCTAAGAGGTAATATAGCTTGAAATTTTCTGTCTCTACCACCTTTAGCAGAACCACCAGCTGAATCTCCTTCAACTAAGAAAAGTTCATTAATTTTAGGATTTTTAGAACTAGCTGGCGCTAATTTACTAGACAAATTCTTTTCTAACTTATTTTTATTTTTACCATTCCGTGCTTCTTCTCTTGCTTTTCTTGCTGCTTCTCTTGCTACCTTACTCTTTAAGGCTTTATTTACAATATTTGTTGCTATTTCTTTATTTTCTTCTAAAAAGAATTTTAATTTTTCATAAACAACACTCTCCACCACACTTCTGGCTTCAGGCGTCCCTAATTTTCCTTTTGTTTGTCCTTCAAATTGCAATAATTCTTCTGGTATTTTTAAATTAATAATCGCAGTTAATCCTTCTCTAACATCACTACCATCAAAATTACTATCTTTACTCTTTAATAAGTTATTTGATTTAGCATAATCATTGAAAGCTTTAGTTAGTCCAGTCTTAAAACCAACCTCATGAGTACCACCATCTATTGTTTTAACGTTATTAACAAATGATAAAATAGTTTCTTGATAAGTATCAGTATATTGCATTGCAATTTCAACTTCAATTTTTTGTTTAACACTATTATAATTAATTACTTTATGTAAAACATTTTTATTTTCATTAATATAATCTACAAAACTAGATAACCCATTCTCATAATGAAAAGTTGCTTCTTTATCATCAGCTTCATCTTTTACAATAACAGTCAAGCCACTAAGCAAAAAAGCACTTTCTTGCATTCTTTCACAAATAGTTGTGAAAGAAAAATGACAATTTTTAAATATGTCAAAATCAGGCCAGAATGTAACCATAGTTCCAGTTTTATTAGTTTTACCAATCGCTTTTAAAGGACTATCTACTTTACCACCATTTTTAAAACTAATCGTACTAATTTTACCATCACGATATATTGTTACTTCCATCTTTTTACTTAAAGCATTAACAACACTTGCACCTACGCCATGTAAACCACCTGATACTTTATATCCAGCAGTTTCAAATTTTCCA
The DNA here is from genome assembly GCA_944373135.1 of uncultured Bacilli bacterium. Taxonomy (GTDB): domain Bacteria; phylum Bacillota_I; class Bacilli_A; order RF39; family UBA660; genus CALWAM01. Next base: position 16,441 of record CALWAM010000003.1, read on the forward strand.
CCAGCATGCAAGACAGTATAAATAACTTCCGGAGTTGATTTACCAATTTTGTGCATTCCAATAGGAACGCCACGACCAGAATCCTCTACAGTTATACTTTCATCTTTATTAATTGTTACTTTAATTAAATTTCCATAACCATTGATAACTTCATCAATTGAGTTATCTACAATTTCCCAAACAAGGTGATGCAGACCTCTTTTATCAGTTGAACCAATATACATACCAGGTCTTTTTCTTACTGCTTCTAATCCTTCTAATACGGTTATTGAACTTTCATCATATTTTGCCATACTAATTTTCACCTTTTAAATTGTACCAAAAAAAAAGCCCCAAAACAAGGGACTTTACAATTTTATCTTATTTTAAAAGTTTCATTTTCCATATTTTTAAAAGATGCAAACTGAATTTCTTGTGGTTCTTGCTCTTTCTTTTCTGGTAAATCATCAATACTAGGAGATAACTCTGGCATTTCTATATCAACAACTTTTAACTTAGGTTCCTCTTCAACTTTATTTACTTTAGGCGTTACATTAACACTACTAAATTGTTCATTTTCTTTAAACATAGTGTAATTATCATTAACAGGCTTTAGCGACGCCGTAGGCGCATCACTAGCCATATCTAATAAAGAGTCAACACTAAGTTCAGAATTACTATTTCTCGAACCATCGAAAACTGGTTCTTCATTCACAACTAAATTACTACCTTCATCATCGCTTTTTAATGAATCTTCTAATGAAGCAGCTAGAGCATTAAAATCAATATTCATTGTTGGTTCAGAATCAACCGTTTCATGGACATCTTTAAAATTAAAGTCAGCCGTTTTAAATTCATCTTCTTTTTCATCTTCCCTAATAATCTTTATTTCATCATCTTTGTCATCTGATTCCTTTGCAACTTCTTTATTAACCTCTAAAGCTGTATGTGGTTCAGTTTCTTTAAATGCGAAATTATCATTATATTCATTACTCTCTAATACTTTAACACTTTCATCTTTTTCGGTAGATTTCTTAGCATCTCTTAACGCTAAAATTAATACTAATATAAATAATGAAGCTAAAATAACAATGACTGTTATTAAGCCAACACCAAAATATTCATTCATATAAAGTTTTTGTATAAATTCATTATTAACAAAGAATTCTCTAACTTGTGACATAAGCCCCACCAACCTTATCCTCTTTACTCTATTAATGTATCATAATAAATTATATAAATCAAGTATATATTTATGCATTTTTATTAAAATAAAAAACAAGATTACATATATCTTGTCATTTGATTCATAACTTGTCTAACTTGTTTTTGACTAGGTTTCCTTCCCATACTAGACATCATTACTTCAATCATCTTTTCATTTATAGGTGGATTTTTCTTTAATTCTTTTTGCATTATATGACGAGCACCAAAAAAACCAATTACAAGCCCAATTATAATTCCACCTAATACATATAAAATATCTATAAGCATAATCATTCTCCTTTTCTTATTTTGATTGTACTAAATATTTATTTTTTATGCAAGAGACGATAACCAAAAATAATCTTTATTTTTGAAATCACAAACGAAATAATTAGTTTTCTCCGTTAAATCTTTTAAAAAAGAAGGATAACTTGTCGTTGTTTCTAACATCATATAAGCTTTATTCACAATTAATTTTGTTTTCTCATCATTATAATAATTATAAATCATATGTAAATTATTAAACTTAGTATAAAATTGATTATTACGATATAGATTAAATAAATAAATATTAAGTTCTAATTTATCAATTGGTATAGCTACCCTTTCAAATATCGACAGTCCCAAATTAAAATCTTTTTTATCTAAATAATATAATTCTTCTAAAGTTTTATATAAATTATATGGTAATTTTTTTGTTAAAATTGCAAATTCTTTATTAATCTTAAAAATATAAAATTTTCTCACTATAATCACCAATATGAGAATACTATATCAAAAGCAAAAAAAATGTCGAAAATTAAAATATTTTCAAACATTTTTCTAAAATCTTAGCTTCAGTAAATCCAAAATAATCTAAAACTTGATCTTTATGGCCACTTAACCCAAAACGATCTAAACAAATCATTTTATCTTCTGTAGTAAAATCTCCCCAAGAATAATGACTTCCTGCTTCAATCACTACCACCTTAACATTATCTGGAATAACACTTTTTTGATATTCCAAATTTTGTTTTTTAAAAAGTTCAATAGAAACCATGCTTACTAACCTAACATTTTTTCCTCTAACTTTTAAATCATCAATAACTTTTGCTGCTAAATTTACTTCACTACCAGTAGCAATTATTACCCCATCACATGGTTTTTCTTCTCCGATAACATAACCGCCGAATTTTACTTTAGTCGCATCACTGCCCTTAATAATTGGCAATTCATTTTTAGAAATCACGAGTGCTACTGGGTCATTATTATTTAAGATATTCTCCCACGAACCAATAACTTCATTTATATCAGCCGGACGATAAACAACTAAATTAGGAATTGACCTAAGCATTAATAACTGTTCAATCGGTTGATGAGTCGGCCCATCCTCTCCTACAGCAATCGAATCATGAGTAAAAATATAAATAGCTGGAACTTTCATTAATGCTGCTAATCTAATAGATGGTAACTGATAATTAGAAAAACTTAAAAAAGTACTACAATATGCTCTTAAATTTAATAAAGATAATCCATTTGTGATTGCTGCCATCGCATGTTCACGTACACCGTAATAAATATTTCTACCACCATAATTATTTCTTGAAAAATCATCTTCTTTTACTAAATTAGTTTTACATGAAGATCCTAAATCTGCACTTCCTCCCAATATAAATGGTGTACGGCTAGCAATTATATTCATAATTTTAGAATTAGATTCTCGTAATTCTTCTACATAATTATCGGCAATTTTAAAATTATCACTTCTAAAATTTAAAGAAATATCTCCATTATCAAAAAAAGTAATTAATCTTTGAATTTCTGACAATTCGGTTTTTTTAACTTCACTATAATATTCATACCATAATTTATATTTTTTACTTACGCGATCATTAATTATCTTTCTAAAATTATCAATATCTTCTTCTATAACTTCTAATCGCTTAGTATCGATCTTCATCATTCTTCTTAAATTATCTAAATCATCCTTAGATAGCGGACTACCATGGACAATATTAGTCCCTTGATTAAAACTTCCTTTACCTATTATAGTCTTAATTTCAATTATAGATGGTTTATTGGTCACTCTTTTAGCTCTTGTTATCGCTTTATTAATAGCTAAAACATCGTCCCCATCTTTAACATACTCTACATGCCAGTTACAAGCATCAAATCTTTTTAAAAGATCTTCTTTAACACTTTTACTTTTTTTGCCATCTAAAGTAACATCATTAGAATCATATAAAACAATAAGTTTGCCTAATCCATACAAACCAGCAATTGAAGCGGCTTCATAACTTATACCTTCCATTAAATCGCCATCGCCACACAAAACATAAGTATAATAATCAATTAACTTTTGATTTTTTATTTCTTTAGATACTAAATTAGCTAAATATCTTTCTCCCATTGCTATACCAACTGCGGTAGCTAATCCTTGCCCAAGAGGACCTGTTGTTACATCAACTCCTGGTGTAATACCGTATTCTGGATGACCTGGAGTTTTAGAATTAATACTTCTAAAATGTGCTATATCTTCTAAATCAATATCATAACCGGCTGCATAAAGTGTTGCATATAACAAGGCTGAGCCATGTCCTGCAGAGAGAATAAATCGATCACGATTAAACCAATTTGGATTTTGAGGATTAATATTTAAATGATTAGCAAATAAAGTATACATAATTGGAGCTGCCCCCAGCACAATTCCTGGATGCCCACTTTTGGCATTACTAATCATATCAACCCCAAGCAATTTAATAGTATTAATAATATTTTTTACGTTATCATTCATAAATAAAGCCCCTTTACTATAATTAGTATAACACACCTACTTTATTTTTACTACCTTTATTCATGAACACTTATATTATTATAAATGTAATTACCTCCTTCCATATTATTTAAATATTTATAACGATAATTAACACATAAAATAATTATTATAATCACACTACAAAATAACAATCCTTCCATATTATTTTTAATAACTTCTTTCATAGTTAGTCACCTCAGTTATCATTTTAATAAAAACATTTGTTCGTGTCAATTATCATTTGAACAAATGTTTGACTTTTTTACATTTTTTTGTTAAACTTAACTTGGAGGTTAAATCATGGAAGGTAAAATCACAAAACGGCAAATGGAAGTTTTAAATTACATCAAAAAATATATTGTTAAACACGGTTATCCCCCTGCTATTAGAGAAATAGGTGCAGAATTAGGTTTATCAAGTCCGGCAACAGTTCATACCCATCTACAAAAACTAGAAACTGCTGGATTAATCAGAAAAACAAACTCTAAATTTCGGACGATTGAAGTTATCGGTCCTAATGAGTATTTAGAAACTAAAGAAAACATTGTAAAAGTACCGTTATTAGGAAAAATAACGGCGGGAAGTCCTATTGAAGCTATTGAAAATCCTGATGAATACTTTGATTTACCAGCTTCATTAATTCCCAATAAAGAAACAATATTTACCCTTAAAGTTAGTGGCGAAAGTATGATTAACGCCGGTATTTATGATGGCGATATCGTTATTGTACAAAAACAACATAATGCCCGAAATGGTGAAATAGTTGTTGCAATGAATGATAATAACGAAGTAACCTTAAAAAGATTTTATAAAGAAAAAGATCATATTCGCTTACAACCCGAAAATGATACAATGGCTCCTATTATTCTTGCCAATTGTACAATACTAGGAAAAGCTATTGGTTTATATCGAAAATTATAAAAAAGTTTACATAATTGTAAACTTTTTTTAATCTTTAAATACAAAAACGTAATCCAAAATTTGAACTTCATCGCCGCGCTTAGCTCCAGCCTTTTCTAATTCATCCTCTACACCCATACCTCTTAATTTTCGGGCAAATCTCATTACTGATTCATCTTCTTCAAACCTAGTCATCATAAATAACTTTTCAATTTCTTTTCCTTTAATAACCCAAACACCATTATCATTTGTAATAGTATATGGCTTTTCCTTTTTAAATTTATAAAAAACATGATCTTCTGTGACTTCTTCGTCATATAAAGGTTCATTTTTAATTTCATCTAATACGTCAGCAATCATAAATAAAGCTTCATTAACATTCTCGTTATTTAAAGCACTAATACCAATAATAGGCAAATTAGGATATTTCTTTTTAAATTTTTTTAAATTTTCTAACGCATTTGGTAAATCCATTTTATTAGCTATAATAATTTCTTTTTTCTTAGCTAATTTTTCACTATAATTTTCAATTTCTTTTCTAATTATTTCGTAATCGTTTATTGGATTTCGTCCCTCAAAAGCTCCCATATCTATGACATGAGCAATAACTCTTGTTCGCATAGCATGTTTCAAAAACTTATGGCCAAGTCCTGCGCCTTCACTAGCATTTTCAATTAAGCCTGGTAAATCTGCCATAACAAAACTACGATGATCTTTTAATTTTACTACTCCTAAATTAGGATTTAAAGTTGTAAAATGATAAGCAGCTATTTTAGGTTTGCTAGAACTAATAAGAGCTAACAAAGTACTTTTACCAACACTAGGCATACCTACTAAACCAACATCTGCTAAAACTTTTAATTCACACTTTATAATTCTTTCTTCTCCTGGCTCCCCTTTTTCACTTATTTTAGGAGCAGGATTCTCATGAGTAGCAAAAGCTTTATTACCTCTTCCCCCACGTCCTCCATGAGCCACTACAAATTGTTCTTTATCTTTTATTAAATCAACAATAACTAAATTAGTATCTAAATCTATTAAAGTTGTTCCCTCTGGTACTTTTATAATAACGTCTGTTGCATTTTTACCATTTCGATCGCTTCCCTTACCATTTTCTCCTTTTTCAGCCTTAACAATTTTTTGATATCTTAAATCTATTAATGTTTTAAGACCTTTATCAACTTCAAAAATAATATCAGCGCCTTTACCACCATTACCACCATCAGGCCCCATCATTGGCCGACATTTTTCTCTTCTAAATGAAGTACATCCATCTCCACCTTTACCAGCAATTAATTTAATAGTAGTCTCATCTATAAACATAAGAATTCACCTCTTTGTTATCTTATCATATAATAATCAAATAATAAAGGAGCAATATTTAACTACCACAGTTACTGATTGCTCCTAAATCATATACATATTTATATCCCATATCTAATAACAATTCTGCTGCTTGTTTACTTCTACTACCACTACGACAATAAACAATTATCTCACGATCATAATTAGCATAAAGTTTTATTTTGTCTTCAAGATCATCAAGCGGAATATTTATACTATCAGTTAAATTACCACTTAAATATTCTTCTTCAGTTCTTACATCTATTATAATCGCATCTTTCAAACTTTTATTAATTGCTTCATTACATGAAATAGTTTGATAAATTCCTCCATTTGTAGTTTTACCATCTTCACTACACGAAGTAACTATTAATAACATTAATAATAATACGATTATTCTTTTCATTTAAAATCACTTAACTTACTTAGTCTTTGATATTCCCCATGAAAATAAGTCAAAAATTTATTTATATCATCTGTTGTCGTTTGATAAGATATACTAATCCTTATCGTTGTTTTAGCTCTTTGTAAATCATTATAAACAGCCATAACAGATGTACTTAATTCGCCACTTGCACAAGCCGTATTAGTACTTAAATAAACTTCATGGTCTTCCATAGCATGAACAAAAGTCTCCGGCTTTATATTCATTAAACTAATATTTAACATATGAGGAATAGTATACTTAGTTTTATTAATTTTTATATTCGGATAATGTCTTAAATCCTTTTCAACTTTTTCATTAAGTCCTTTAACAAAATTTTCTTTTCTAGATAAATCATTTAAAGCAATCCTCATTGCTTTTGAAAAAGCAACTATTAAAGGAAGTGGTGGTGTCCCAGGATTTAAATTATTACTTTTTCCACTACCATGTATTAAAGGAATCAAATTCACACCTTCTTTTTTATATAGTAAACCAATTCCCTTCGGCCCAAAAATTTTGTGAGCAGAAAAAGACGCTAAATCAACATCTTTTAAATTTATTCCTACTTTTCCAAGCGCTTGCGTCATATCACTATGAAAAAAAGTATTAGGATTTTCTTTTTTTATAATTTGTCTAAGCGTTTTTAATGGTTGTCTAATCCCCATTTCACTATTTACAGCACATATACTAACTAAAATAGTATCTTCTTTTATCTTATTTTTTAAATCATCTATATCTATTAATCCTTCATCAGTATTATTTACATAACTTACTTTAAATCCCAATGTTTCTAGATAATCACAAATGCTATAAATTGATGGATGTTCTAATTTAGAAACAATTATATGCTTACCTCTATTTTGATAAGCATAACATATCCCCTTAATTGCCATATTATTAGATTCTGTTGCTCCACTAGTATAAACAATTTCATCTTCTTTTATATCTAAAAGTTCACTAATTTGTTTCGTTGCACTATTAAGTAAAGCTCTCGACTTAGCCCCTAAACTATGAATTGAATTTGCATTACCTATATAATCTCTACTAGCTTTATTATAAGATTCTAAAACATCAAACAAAATAGGAGTTGTCGCCGAATAATCTAAATATATCATTAATACCACCATACCAATTATACATAATAATATAAAGTTCGTCTACACAAAATTTACACAAAAATAAAAGAGCTTTAAAAGCTCTTAATTGATTCTTGTAATAGATACACTACCAGCCCATGATTCATTAGGCTCTAATTCGAAAGTAACAGTACCTGAATTAATAAACTTATATACTGAATTAGCAGTTGCTGTAAATATTGCATTTCCCACTAACATTCCAGTTTGTTGTCTACTCAAACGATTATTTACAGAACTTCTAGCTATGACAGTATCAACAGGTAGTACTTCTTTAAAATCAATACTTACCGGATCAACTTCATAATCTGCTGTATTAATTTGTCTTACATTAACCCACCAATTTATTAAATATTGACCTTGAGTATGTATTGTAAATTGTCCTGTATTTAAATCATAAGTAATTCCACTAGAAATATTTGGCGTTTCAAATAATATTGGTTGTTGAGGATCTACTGAGACTCTTCCAACTTGGTGAACCATCGCAAAAGAATTGTAATTACCACCTGCTGGACCAGTTGCTCCAGTTGCACCTGTTGCTCCGGTTGGTCCCATTGGTCCTTGTGCTCCACTAGCTCCAGTTGCACCCGTTGCGCCAGTTGGTCCCATTGGTCCTTGTGCTCCACTTGCTCCAGTTGCACCTGTTGCTCCGGTTGGCCCCATTGGTCCTTGTGCTCCACTAGCTCCAGTTGCACCCGTTGCTCCAGTTGGTCCCATTGGACCTTGACATCCTGCAGGTCCAGTTGGACCCATGGCACCATTCATACCATCTCTGCCTTGTGGACCGGTTGCTCCAGTATCTCCAGTAGGTCCGGTACATCCACAATCACCAGGATCTCCTTTAGGACCTGTTGGACCTGTTGGACCAGTTACACCACGATTAATTAAACAATCTATTACTTCGCATAAACAATCATTATTTTCACAATTATTATTCATAAAAAACTCCTTTCACTATAACATATGAAAAGAGTTTTAAATAATAAGTGCTATCGTCCATCAATTAAAAAAACAATAAATACGCCATAAAAATAAAATATATTAATAATGTAATAATACCATTTAAAATATCTCTCTTAGTAGATTTACCTTTTACCCCTACAGCCATCATTCCTAAATATCCGGTTAATAAACCACCAATATGAGCTGCGTTATCTATATTAGGAACCATAAATCCAAATAAAATATTTATAATAATTAATGGAATAATTTGACTCATCATTACGCTGCCTAAGTACAAACGGTAATGATAGCCAAAATAAAGCATAGCCCCTAACAATCCAAATATTGCTCCACTCGCTCCTACAGAGAAAGAATTATTTAAAACAGCCGATAATAAATTACCACCTATTGCACTAACTAAATAAACAAATAAGAATCTTTTTTTACCAATAAAAGTTTCGAGTTGAAAACCTATAACATATAAAGCATACATATTAGTTAACAAATGTAAAATATTAGCATGTAAAAATGCCGAAGTAATAAGACGATATACCTCCCCATTTTTAACTAATATACCATTATTAGCTCCTAAATAATATAAATAATTACCTAAAGGTTTAACATATAAAAAACTTAAAAAATATAATAAAACGCATATTCCTATAATCACTTTAGTTATAATTACTTTTTTAGGTTTAAAAACACTCTCATATAATTTATTGTCTTTTTCCGTTTTTTTATTTATATCCTTAGTAACATTTACAAGTAAAGAAATATCTCCTGAGTCCTTTAACATTTTATTTTTTATACTAGGAAATACCTCTAATAATAACTTATTCTTTTTAAGTTCACTTTCATCTTTAATATTGATTGATTTAATGTTTTTAAAATCTTCTATTTTTACACCATCATTTAAATCTAAAAATATATTTAAAGCATTCATTTTAAAAGATAAAGTTTTCTTTTTAATTTGTTTCATTACATTTTTTATTTTAAATATATCAAACTTATATTGATCAATATTATGTATATAATTAGAATTAATTCTTATTATTTTATAAGGTCCCTCATTATTCTCTAACCATATTTCATTTTTAACACCATTTACAACAATCGGCGTATAATTTTGTTCTGTTATAAAATAATGAACCAATTTCATTACTATTTCTTCTTTTTTATCCATTACTACAATGCTCATTTATTCCCTCCATCATACTTTATAAAATATCACATATAATTAATCAGGTGATTTCATGATTATTATCTTTATTATTACCATTATTCTTTATCATTTACCAATTATCAAGTTATATAATAATAAAAAACTTAATAATGACATTCTTTATTTTACCATAAGTAATATAATATTATTACTAGGAATTATTTTATTTTACTATTATTTTAAAGATTTCTTCTTTTCTTTAATATTAAATATTTTACTTATTTTAAATTCTTCATTCTATATAAAAGAACTAAATAACTATAAATATATATATTTAAGTATTCCTTATTTGTTATTTAATATTTATTTTATTTTAAAAATTATCTTCAGCTTCTAATTCATCTAAATAATTTTGAAAATAATCCGGCAATTTAGAAACAAAACTTAACTCTTTTTTAGTAATAGGATGCTCAAAGCTCATTTTATAAGAATGTAAAAATTGTCCTATTCCTTTAATCACTTCTTTATTATATACAGGATCATTAAATATTGGATAACCAATATATTTAGCATGCACTCTTATTTGATGAGTCCTTCCTGTTTCCAATCTAAATTTAACTAAAGTATAATTTTTATATCTCTTTAATACTTTCATGTGACTTACAGCTCTTTTTGAATTTTTATCAGTCACTGTCATTTTCTTTCTATCCAACTTATCTCGTCCAATAGGGGCATCTATTGTTGCTTCATCATGTTTAAATACTCCACATAAAAGAGCAATATATTCTCTTTTAATTTCTTTATTTTTAAATTTTTCTGCTAATATTTGATGAGCCCTATTGTTTTTTGCCACTAAAAGTAAACCACTGGTATCTTTATCGATTCGATGCACTATACCCAATCTATTAACGCCATTAGTATCTGATAAATTATTAGTATAATTAATAAGTCCATTAACCAAAGTATTATCGGTATTTCCACTTCCCGGATGAACTACTAAACCAGTTGGTTTATCAATAACCATAATATCATCATCTTCATAGACGATGTTTAATTTCATATCCACTGGTTTAATATCTAATTTCTTTTCCTCATAATTAATATCAATCACATCATTAACTTTTACTTTATAACTAGGTTTTACTATTTTCCCATTAACTAAAATATTTCCCTCTTTAATAAGTCTTTCTATCTCACTCCTACTAAGAATATTTCTATTACCTAATTCTTTATCAATCCTTATGTCACTATTTTCCATTATTAGTTTCATGTTTATCATCACCCTTTATAATTGAAATAATAAGTAAGAATATTCCTATACATATAAATATATCAGCAAAATTAAACACAGGAAAGTCATAACTAAAGATTAATACATCTATAAAATCTCTAACATATCCTAAAATTATTCTATCTAATAAATTGCCAAGTATTCCCCCTAATAATAAACCAAAAGATACAATTGTTCTAATATTTTTCTTAAAACAAAACATATATCTATATAATACTATAATTGCCATAATACTAATTATTATAATAATATATCTCATATTATCAAGTAATCCCCAAGCTACTCCTGTATTATAATAAGAAGAAATATATAAGAAATTATCTATTAATTTATAACTTTCACCAACAGTGAAATATATATCAATTAAAGATTTAGATACTTGATCTATAAATAAACAGATAATTCCAATTATAAAAATTTTTTTGGTCATTATTCTTCCTCATTTCATTGGTATTATATCATAATTCTACTAATATTACATCACTTCCTATTTTTTTAATATTTAAAAAATTTATAGATACTTCTCCCCCACTACCTAAAAATGATCTTAATTTCATTTTTTCTTCTACTATTAATCTCTTTATATTCCCTTGTTCATCTATCTCAGCATCAATTATTCTACCTACTTTCTTACCATCTAAAATATTAACTACATCCTTTTGTTGTAATTCTGATAAACGCATCAAACCACCTTAATAAAATATATTATTTATTTACAAAAAATAGTAACTTTGATAATATAATAATATGAAAGGAGTCGTTTATATGGGATTAGGTTATGGAAATAATTCAATAGTTACTACAAATTCAACTGTAGGAGTATGGGCAATCATTAGTGTAATAATTGCTATTTGTGCATCAATTGTTATTTATTTCACTTTCTTAAATAAAGATAATGAAAAAAAATATACTGGATTCTTAAAAACTTTATATGATTTTCTATCTTTTAAAACCCTAACATTAGAAGCCATTTTAAAAATTTTCTATATGTTTATTGCAATTTATATTACTCTTGCCTCATTCGAACTTATTAAAGTAAGCATAATTGCCTTCGTTCTAATGTTAATAATAGGCAATGTTGTTGCTCGTATTGTCTTTGAATCAGCCCTATTATTATTAATGATTTATCGTCAATTAGTTAAAATATCTGATTCTAAAAAATAATAATCTTAAGACTACTAAGTAGTCTTTTTTTATGCTATAATCACAACAGGTGATAACATGGAAAACAAAAGAATAATAAATATTAATGCTTGGGAAAGAAACATAGATGGAATTTACTATAGTAGTGATCCAAAAATATTTGAAAGTCCCCATCAATGCCTAGAAATCCTTCTAGATAATAAAATGATTTATGAAACTGATACGGATCGAAAAGAAATATTATTTAATGATTCTAACCATCCTTATTCTTTTTTAACTAAACTTAGATTAGGTTCAATCAGTTTATTTATTAATCCGGAAGCTTATTCACAAAATCCCCAAGTTTTTGAATCAATTATTATCCAAGCAATTAGTAATTTTAAATCCCTTACCTTAAGTATTGATGAAAATCTTAAACTTACCCCCACCATATTAGAGGCCATCATTAATAATTCCCATATTAATTCTATTCATTTAAATAATCGTCTTCTTGATATAAATTTATATCAACAATTAAGAAGGAAAAAGGATATCGTTATATATGGAAATAACGTATCTAAAGAATTATTAAATATTTATGATGGAAGTATAAATCTAAACATGACTAAGCCTTTAGTTTATACCTACACTTACAAAATATTACAAAAGATATCTGATTTAATAATAAACGAACCTTTAACCCCAAATGAAATATATAATCTAAAAGAATATGCGCCTAACTTAGAAAGCTTAACATTTCAAAAAGATGGATTATTATCTTTTAGAACCATTATAGAACACTTTAAAGATTCACCAATAAAAATAATATTTAAACTAGAAAAAGACAAGATTTATAACTTAAATGAATTAAAAGAAATTGTAAAAGAATATCCAAATATTATGGTTGAATATGAATATCAAGAATATCCTCTTCAAGATTATATAAAGATGGAAGAACATATTCTTAAATTAATTGAACCAATTAATAATTTAAATTTAACTCCCTTAGAAAAATTTATTTATGTTTTTAATGTTACGAAAAGATTTCGTGAATATAAGGAAAATGATATAGATCCGATGAGAGCCCGCAACTTAATAAGTTTATTTGAAAATGATAACGATACTATTGTTTGCGTTGGATATAGTGCCCTTTTAGAAGAATTATGTCTTCATTTAAATATTCCTAATGTAAAAATATCCGCTGATATTGGATTCATTAATGAAAGTAATGAAGTAAATTACGGTGGACATGCCCGTAATCTTGTTTATTTAAAAGATGATAAATATCATATTGATGGATTTTATATCTCAGATGCTACTTGGAGTAATAATTATGAATATGATTCTCTAGTAACAGCATTATTAACTCCTAATGAAACAACCAATTTATACCGGATTATAAAAAATGGCGAAATTTCCATTATATCTAGTCAATCTTATCAAGAGTTCTTAAGTTTAATTTATCAAGATTTTAAAACAAACAGTTGTTATTTATTCAATCGTTTAATAATAAGTATTACCAAATTATATCCAAGTTTCATTTCAATTTTATCATCTAATAAAGCTTATCAAGAATTTAATTCTAAATCATTACCTAAAACTAATGATTATTATAATCTATTTATTGATGAAGAATTTATGAAAATTTTATATAATTTTATAAAAACTAAAATGAACAATATTATTTCAGGAGAAACATTAATTAATGCTAGTGTAAATTTACAAAGAAAATTACATCCTGAGATGACCGAAGAAGAACTTTTAAATTATCGTAATAAATTAAATGCCGATAATCAATTTGATTATGAAGATCAAGCACCTCCTATCGTTGCTGAACACTATGATAATAAAGAAATAATTGCTAATGAAACTAATAAATTTGGTCAAGGGCCTCGAAAAATTTAAAAATGCTTTAGTTATTTAATCAGTTTTCTGACATTAACTATCGCATTTTTTTCTAATCTTGATACCTGGGCTTGAGATATACCTAAACTTTCCGCAATTTCCATTTGCGTTTTTCCGATTATAAAACGATCTAGTAATATTTCTCTTTCTCTTTCTTTAATCTTACCTAAAGCTCTTCGCAAAGAAATTAACATATCCCTATCCATTTCTTTTTCTTTTTTATCAGCAATTTGATCTTCCAAATAAATTGTATCTCCCCCATCATTAAATATTGGTTCAAAAATACTAACCGGATTTCTTAAACTTTCTAAGGCTTCATTTATCTCATATTCGCTTTTATTTAAATAATCAGCAATAACTTGTGAATTAGGTTCAATACCATGGTCATTATAATAACTTTCTTTAAAATTTAATATTTGATAAGCTAAATCTTTAATACTTCTACTAATTCTTAAAGATGTATTATCTCTTATATATCTTTTTACTTCTCCAAGTATTAAAGGAACAGCATATGTAGAAAACATAACTCCTACTGATAAATCAAAATTATCTACAGCTTTAATTAAACCAACACAACCTATTTGGAATAAATCATCCATATTATATTTATCATTATTAAATCTTTTTAAAATACTTAATACTAATTTTAAATTACCATTTACTAATTCCTCTTTAGCACTCATATCCCCATTTTTATATCTTTTAAATAATTCTATCATTTCTTTATTACTTAATACTTTAATATCATTAGTATTTAAATTAGTTATATCTACTTTATATCTAGCCATATCTTTATCCTTTCATCATCATTATGGCTAAATATAAACTTATTTATGCAAAAAGAGCTATTTCTTCTTAGAAATAACTCTTTTTCTATTTACTAATTTATAAATTATACTATAAATAATAATACCTACACTACTACCACTAGTATCTATTAAAACATCACTAAATTTTCCCGTTCTACCCCCAATAAACAATTGATAAAACTCATCACAACTAGCTACTAACATACATAATAATATGGCACTTATTATAACTTTATAATTAAGCTTATAATATTTTCTTAATAAATTAATTAATATTAACCCTAATATTAAATATTCGGTAAAATGAGCACTTTTCCTAATTATAAATCGCATATTATCTTGTATATTTTCTATTTCTTTATCACTAAATTCTTTATTAGTAATGTTTTCTACTAATTTAATACCTATATCAGTTACACTATTACTCGTTATAGTGGAATCAGCTCCAGACTGACTAGAAAAACTAAATATAATTATAATCCACAATAAGAAAATTAAGATATTAACTTGATGCCCTTTTTCAACCATCTTAATATTCATTATTTTAATTATAATACCTAATATAAA
>CALWAM010000004.1 GCA_944373135.1 uncultured Bacilli bacterium
TCTTGTTGTGGTTAGGTGATGAAATCACTAAAAAAGGGATTGGTAATGGCTTATCATTAATAATCATGGCTGGTATCATTGAGTCGATGCCTACTACATTTGTTACAACATTTGAAAGTTTAGTAACAAGTGGTACATATAATACAATATTAGGAAGCGTTTTGTTTGGATTATTTGTAATCATATATGTATTAATTATAGTAGGTATAATATGGATTCAACTGGCCGAAAGAAGAATCCCTATTCAATATGCTAATCGTACTAATAGTGCGTATGGCGCTCAACAATCATTTTTGCCAATTAAGTTAAATAGCGCTGGGGTAATACCTGTTATCTTTGCTCAAACGTTAATTACTATCCCAGTTACTATTGTCAACTTACTAAATAATGAAAAGGCAATCACATTTGTAAACAAATATTTAGGATTCAGTTCTCTATCTGGAGTAATAATTTATGTTTTATTAATTTTATTCTTTGGATATTTTTATACCTTTATGCAAATGAATCCTGAAGAAATGAGTAAAAATTTAAATAAAAATGGTGGATATATCCCCGGAATTAGACCAGGCCAAGAAACTGGTAAATATATAAGTAAAATAATTAGTAGAATTACCGTAGTCGGTACAATTTTCCTAATAATTATTGCAGTTCTTCCAATTTTATTCTCTAACTTTTCGAACTTACCTAGTTCCGTAACTATAGGTGGTACCGGATTATTAATTGTTGTAGGAGTTGCAATCGAAACATATAAACAAATTGAAAGTTCCCTAATAAGTAGAAAATATACAACTGGGCGAAGAAGAAGATGAAAAATATAATCTTTATCGCCCTGCCTGCTGCAGGGAAAGGAACGCAGAGTAAAATGCTTGTGGATAAATATGATTTTATCCACATCTCTACTGGCGATCTTTTAAGAAACGCTATTAATGCTAACACAGAATTATCATTAAAAATTGCTGAAACAATCAATAAAGGAAATTTAGTACCTGATGAAATAATAAATAACTTATTAGTTAATAAACTTAAAGAAATAAAAAATAAAAGATTTATTTTAGATGGATACCCTCGTAATTTATCACAAGCCCATTATTTAGAAAAAATACTTGCTGATAATTACTGGGTAATTAATTTAAAAATAGATTACCAACAGGCGATAGATAGAATTATTAATCGTCGTATCTGCCCAAAATGTAATCGTGTTTACAATCTTAGTATAAATGCTTTAAAACCTAAGAAAGATAATATATGCGATATATGTCAACATGAGTTAGTGGCAAGAAAAGACGATAATTTAGAAGTCGTTAAAAAAAGAATTGCCAATACTATAGAAAACATCCAAGAATTACTTGACTATTATCAAAAAAATGGTAAACTAAAAACGATAAATGGCAACGACGATTACAATAAAATATTTTATAAGATAGAAAAATTATTGGAGGAATAATGGTTAATATAAAAAGTGAAAAAGAAGTTGAACTTATGAAACATGCTGGCCACATTAACTATTTAACTCATAAACTTCTAGAAAAAAGCATTCGTCCAGGAATGACTACTGAAGAATTAAATAGAATTGCACATGATTTTATTATTTCGCAAGGATGTACTCCATCGTTTTTAAACTATGAAGGCTATCCTGCATCAATATGTGTTTCTGTAAATGAAGAAGTTGTTCATGGCATACCTGGCAAAAGAAAATTAAAAAATGGTGATATTGTCTCAATTGATATAGGTGTAATATACAAAGGATATCATTCTGATTCGGCGGCAACTTATCCAGTTGGAACTGTTAATGAAAAGAAAAAATATCTTATGGAACACACTAGAAATGCTTTGTATGAAGGCATTAAACAAGTCAAAGAAGGAGCAAAAATTGGTGATATATCTAATGCTATAGAAACCTATGCCCATAAGCATCATTTAGGAGTAGTCGAAGAATTAGTAGGACATGGTGTAGGTAATAATTTACATGAAGATCCTGATGTCCCAAATTATGGAAAAGCTCATACTGGACTAACTTTAAAATCCGGAATGACTATAGCAATTGAACCTATGCTAAATTTAGGAACTAAACATATTTATATGTTAGATGACAATTGGACAATTATTACTCAAGATAATAAACCATCAGCACACTATGAACATACTGTTCTAGTAACCAAGGATGGTTATGAAATCTTAACAGGAGAATGATAAAATGGCAAAAGAAGAAAAAATAGAAGTCGAAGGAAAAGTAATTGAAGTTTTAAAAGGCGGAGATTACAAAGTACAGTTATCCAATGGACATATCATTGAAAAAGCTTACGTTTCTGGTAAAATGCGAGTAAATATGATTCGTATCTTACCAGGTGATAAGGTAACTGTCGAACTATCGCCTTATGATTTAACACGTGGGCGTATAACATGGAATAAAAGATAATGGAGGTATATTATGAAAGTTAGACCATCAGTAAAAAAGATTTGCGATAAATGCAAAATAATTAAAAGAAAAGGTAAAGTAATGGTTATTTGTGAAAATCCAAAACACAAACAAACACAAGGTTAATTAGGAGGTAAAAAATGGCACGTATAAAAAATATTGAATTACCACAAAATAAACACACTGTAATTGGCTTAACAGCTATTTATGGTATAGGTAGAAATTTAGCAGCAAAAATTTGTGATGATGCTAAAGTAGCACGTGACAAAAAAGTTAAAGACTTAACAGAAGAAGAAGTAACTAAATTACGTACTGAAGTAGACAAATATCTAGTAGAAGGTGAACTTAGAAGAGAAGTTCAAATGAATATTAAAAACAAAATGGAAATTAATAGTTATCAAGGAACAAGACATAAAAAAGGTTTACCAGTTCGTGGTCAAAGAACTTCAAGAAATGCTCGTACTAGAAAAGGTAAGGGTAAAGTAGTTGCTAACAAGAAAAAAGTAGGTAAATAATAAAAAGTAGGAGGTTAAGACATGGCTTATAATAGAAGAAAAAGAAAAATTAAAAAGAATATTCCTGAAGCAGTAGCACATATCCATTCTACTTATAATAATACTGTTGTAACGATAACTGATAAAGAAGGAAATGTTATTAGTTGGGCTTCAGCTGGAACAATTGGATATAAAGGTTCTAAAAAGAAAACCCCATTTGCAGCTGGTATGAGTGCAGAAGCAGCTGGTAAAGTTGCTGCTGACAACGGTGTAAAAAAGGTAGAAGTAATTGTTAAAGGATTAGGCGCTGGACGTGAAAATGCAATTCGTTCATTACAAACAGCCGGATTAGAAATTACAAGTATTAATGACGCAACTCCAGTTCCACACAATGGATGTCGTCCACCAAAACGTCCAAGAAATTAATTAGGAGGGGAATATGGAAAGATTTAAATTTGAAAAGCCGGAATATAAAATTGCGGAATATCAAGAAAATAATTTTTATGGAAAATTTGAACTAGAACCATTAGAAAGAGGATTTGGTACAACAATTGGTAATGCTCTTAGAAGAGTTATGTTATCAAGTTTACCAGGATGTGCAATAACTTCAGTAAAAATTGAAGGAGTTATGCATGAATTTCAAAAAATTGATGGTGTAAGAGAAGACGTAACCGCTATTATATTAGCTTTAAAAAGTATTGTTTTAAAAAATCACACCAATGAAGATAAAGTATTACATTTAAGTGTATCTAAAGAAGGACCGGTAACTGCCGGTGATATAGAACCAAACGCTGATATCGAAATAATAAATCCAGATCTTGTTATTGCTAACCTAGTAAAAGGCGGTAAATTAGAAATGGAAATGACGGTAAGTAATGGTAGAGGATACATCGATGCTAAAGCTAACCAAAAACTAATTGGTGAAAACAAATTGGGTGTAATTGCTATCGATTCTTTATATTCTCCAATTGAGAGAGTTAGTTATGATGTTGAACCAGCTCGTGTTGGTCAAAATGAAAATTATGATAAATTAATAATGAATGTTTACACAAACGGTTCAATAACTCCAGAAGAAGCAATGGCATTAGCATCTAAAATCTTAATTGAACATTTCACTATTATCGCTGATATTAATTCTATTAGTAACATTAATGGTATAATGTCAGAGAAAAAAGTTGATGCTATAACAAAAACTTTAGAAACACCAATTGAAGAAATTGAATTTTCCGTAAGAGCTTATAATTGTTTAAAAAGAGCTAATATTAATACAGTACAAGATTTGATAAATAAAAAAGAATCTGAAGTTACTAAAATTAGAAATTTAGGAAAAAAATCATTAAAAGAAGTAATTGATAAAGTAGCAGAATTAAATTTAAAATTCCGTGATTAAAATAAGGAGGTATAAAAGTGGCAAATTATAGAAAATTAAATAGAGAATGTCGTATAAGAAGAAGTATTCTTGCTGGCCTTACGAAAGATTTAATTATGAATGAAAGCATCATAACTACCGAAGCAAGAGCAAAAGAAATTAGAAAATTTGCTGATAAAATGATAACTTACGGTAAAAGAAAAACTTTAGTATCTCGCCGTAAAGCATTAGCATTTTTACATAATGATAAAGAAGTCGTTAAAAAAATATTTGATGATCTAGCTGTTCGTTACGAAAATCGTAACGGTGGCTACACTAGAATTATAAAATTAAAAGAAAGAATTGGCGACGATGCTTTAACCGTAAAAATAGAGTTAGTATAACTCTTTTTTTTATGAAAAAATATTGCTAATTATCTAAATACATGTTATTATTAAGATAATCAATAATAAGGGAGTGGGATATTTATGACCATAGAAGAATTTAGTAAGTTAGCGGATACACTTAGTGATATGGCGATATATGATAGTAAGAAGAAAAAAAGTATTGACGAAATAAAAAGAGAGATTTCCTCTTTAAAGCAAAAAATTAGTGAAAAAAAAGCAGAAAGACAAACTCTAGAACGTCAAATTAATGGTGATACATATTTAGATGAGGAAGTAAGATTAGATGATCAAAAAGATAGCTTTAGACTAAAAAAAGTCTTAGACCATTTATATCAAAAACAACAACAACTAACTAAAGAAATCGACGCTTTAGAGCAAAATATTGCCAAATTAACTGAGGATTTATCAAAAAAGGAAAATCGTCATGATAAATTAGTAAAAATATTTTCTTCTAATCCATCACTTAATGCAACAATTGAAGGATTAGCCAAGGAAATTGAAGATTTAAAAATTGCTATTGAAACTGCTAAAATGAAATTATCAAATGTCCAATCTAATCTCGATGAAATTCGCCAAGAATATGAAGCTACTCAAGCAAAAAAATTAGATTTAGATACAAATATATCCAATCCAGATAAATACATTGATAAAGAAAGAAAAGATCGTGATTACGAAAGATTATCTTTACTAGAACAAGAAATAACAGAATTAGAAAAAGATTTATCTTCCTTAGAGACTAATCCATTATTACTAGCACATAAAGCTATTACAGAATTTGCTAATAATCAAGTTGAATCTGCAATTGAATATTTAACACCAATAGTGAAACAAGCTGAAGAGATACCTTACATGACAACACCAAGTTCTGAAAAAGATAAATTAAGCTATATTGAAGAAAATTTAACAAGTGAAAGAGATTCTTTATACAGTGCTCAAAAAAAATCAAATAATATTGTAGGTTTATTAAATACAAGAATTGCTGAATTAAAAGGTTATATAAAAGATTTTAGTAGTAAAGATCAAGAAGCTGACATTGCAAAAATGAACGAATTACTAACTACAATGTCCGAAAAACTAAGTACATTATATTCTGAGCAAGCCAGACTTATGTCTGAAATAAAAATCCGCCAATCTAAAATTGCTGCAGGTATAGAAGAAGATGTTAAATCAACATTTGAAAATGAAATATACGCTCTAGAGCAAGAACTAGAAGTAATAGGTAGATTAATTGATAGCTATTTAGAGGAAGCAGAAAAATTGCATGATAATATTAAAAATGCTGAAAGCATGTTATCAAAAAGACAAACAGAAAATACAGCCCAAAAAACTGCGCTTAGTCAATTAGAATTAATTCAAAAAGACTTAAAAGATAGTCGATATGATAAAATAAAGTCTTTAGTAAGCGAAGAGGAAACAACATCACAATTAAATAAAGTTATTTTTGAAGTAATTGGACTAAAACATCGTCAAAAGTTCGATAAATCACCTATGGAAATCCTAACTATGATTCAAGAAGCTATATATGGACCTAGAAAGTTAGATGAACCATTTACAGAAGAAGCCTTACTATCAAATCCTGCTGATGAATTATTAATTCCAGGCGAAGCACCTAAAGTGGACAATACTGATATTCCTTCCTTTAATCCTTCTGAATTAATTGGAGATAATAAGGAAATAACAACTATTCAAGAACCTACTTCAACAAAACGTTCTTTATCTTCAGACGAAACAAACGATTTATCAACAAAATTAGATGGCGCCTTAAAAGTGGTAAACATTGAACCAGTACCATCTAATACAAAAAAAGAAAGCAATCCAGCTCCTAAACCATCTGATTTTACGAATTTAACTGGGAGTTCAGACACTGCTGATTTAAATGATGGAGACAGTTTAGATTTCTTTGATTCAATATTTAGTGGCAGAAAGTTAACAAAATAGGAGGATTAAAATGGGGTTGAAATTAAATACAATTATCACATTAGAAAATAATGAAAAATACATTCTTCTAAATGAAACATTATATGGTGGAATTAAATATTTCCTCGTTATGGGTGTAAAGGAAAATAAAGAAATTATTCCTGACAAGGTAAAAATAATAGAAGAAATAATAAATAACAATAATATATATATTAAACCAGTAAAAGATCCAGAAATGATTGTTATTTTAACCAGAATATTGAAATCACAACTATAAGCAATAATTATTGCTTTTTTTCGTAAATCAATTGAAATTAAAACTAATTTACGATATAATTACTATGCAAGGAGGAGATTTTATGGAACTTAAAGGTTCAAAAACTGAAGCTAATTTAATGGCTGCATTTGCTGGTGAATCCCAAGCTAGAAACAAATATACATATTACGCATCTCAAGCTAGAAAAGATGGATATGAGCAAATAGCTGCCATATTTGAAGAAACAGCTAATAATGAAAAAGAACATGCTAAAATGTGGTTTAAAGAGTTACATGGTGGTAATATTCCTTCAACATTAGAAAATTTAAAAGATGCCGCAAATGGGGAAAATTACGAATGGACAGAAATGTACAAAGAATTTGCTGAAGTAGCACGTGAAGAAGGATTCGACAGTATAGCTTACTTATTTGAAGAAGTTGCTAAGATTGAAAAAAATCATGAAGAAAGATATTTAAAACTTGTTGGCAATGTTGAAAATAATTTAGTTTTCCATAAAGGCGAGGAAAAAGTATGGATATGCCGTAATTGTGGACATGTTTATTATGGTAAAGATGCTCTTAAAGTATGTCCAGTATGTAAACATCCAGAATCATTTATGGAATTAAAAGCTGAGAATTATTAATAACTCTATTATTATAGAGTTATTTTTTATATAATAATATAAATATATTTTATAACTCTAGAAAAGGTATATTTTTTCTCAAAAATGTGATATGATTTGATTGGTGAGATTTATGCATAGCCCATTAGTATTAGCATATTTAGGCGATGCTGTATATGAATTATATATTAGAGAATATTTAATCAATAAAAATATTTGTAAAGTTAATAACCTCCAACGGGAAAGTATAAATTATGTAAGCGGTAAAGCTCAAAGAAAAACTTTAGAAAATTTAATAGATCAAAATTTACTTTCCGAAAAAGAAAAAGAAATAATTACTTGGGGTAGAAATGCAAAAGGAAGAATTAGCAAAAATAATGACATAGTTACCTATCGATTATCAACTGGTTTTGAATGCCTAATTGGATATTTATATTTACATGATAAAAAGAGATTAAATGTCATTATTACTAGCATATTGAAGGAGAATAACAAATGAAAGTATTTGGTAAAAATGTATTTAATGAAATAATTCATAACAAAGAAAATATCAAAAGAATAATATTAAGTAAAAATTTTAAAGATCAAAAAATAATTAAATATATTAAAGATAATAATTTAAAATATCAAACGATTGAACCTCATATAATGGATAAGATGGTTGATGGCAAACATCAAGGAATAATAGTAGAGATAAACGATTATAATTACTATACTTTAAACGATATCCAAAACGAAAATACTATTATAATTTTAGACCATTTAGAAGATCCTCATAACTTTGGGGCTATTATTAGAACTTGTGAGGCAGCTGGAATTAAATCAATAATTATTCCTAAGGATCGCTCTGTGAGTGTAAATAGTACCGTTATGAAAACATCAGCTGGAGCATTAGAACACGTAAAGATAATTATAGTTAGTAATTTAGTTAATACTATAAATAAGTTAAAAGAAAAAAATTATTATGTATATTATGCTGATATGATAGGTGAAAATTATCGTACAATATCATATCCAAGTAAAATTTGCTTAGTAATCGGCAGCGAAGGCCATGGTGTATCTAAATTAATAAAAGAATCATGTGATAGAGGAATTTCTATACCAATGTATGGCAAAGTAAATAGCTTAAATGCCTCAGTAGCAGCAGCAATCTTAATATATGAAGTTATAAATAGGTGAATAAATTGAATTATAATGATTATAATGATAGTGAATTATTTATGATGATTAACGAAGCAAATGAAGATGCTAAGGATATAATATATAAAAAATATCACTATATTATTGATATCTGTATAAAAAAATATGCTGCTCTTGGGAAATCCTTAGGTATCGAATACAAAGATTTATCTCAAGAAGCACTACTAGGATTTACTGATGCTGTTAATAAATACGATGAGAATAAAGAAGCTTCATTGGCTACTTTTATAACATTATGCGTTGAAAGAAGATTACAGACTATAATTAGAAATAATAATACTAATAAAAGTAAGTTTTTTAATGAATCTCTATCACTTGAAGAAATTATAGAAAACAACAATCATTTAATTAAAAATATTACAGAAATAGATAAAAATGATCCGTTATATACAATTACTTCACAAGAAGATATAAACGAATTATTAACAGAAATTAAAGGAATTCTTTCTAAGCAAGAATATGAAGTTTTTAATTTATTAAGAAAAGGCTTAAATATTAAAGAAATTTCCATAATTTTAAACAAAGAATACAAGCAAGTTGAAAATACACGCCATCGTCTGCGTAATAAAATTCGCAAATTACTTGAAAATAACAAATAATTATTGCTAATAATCTAAAAATGTGCTATATTATAAATAGCACTGATAAGTGTTTTTATTTTGAAATAAAATGAGGTGTAACATGAAAAAAACAAAAAAAGAAAATTTTCTAAAATCTATTAAAGTTGAACTAAAAAAAGTTAAATGGCCAACAATCAAAGAAATAGCAAAATATACCTTTGCCACATTAATATTTTGTCTTGTATTAGCTTGTTTCTTTATGGTATTAAATTTAATATTGTCATCAATAGTAGCAATGATAAGGGGGTAATAAAATGGAAAAATTATGGTATGTAGTAAACACTTATTCAGGACACGAAAGTAAAGTAAAAGAAAAACTAGAAGCACGTACAGAATCAATGGGAATGCAAGATCATATCTTTAGAGTAATTATTCCAGAAACAACTGAAGTTGAATACAAAGATGGCGTAAAAAAAGAAAAAACGCGTAAAATGTTCCCTGGATATATATTAGTAGAAATGATTATGAGTGATGAAGCTTGGTATATAGTTAGAAATACACCTGGTGTAACAGGATTTATTGGATCATCTGGAAAAGGAGCAAAACCTACTCCTTTACTACCACAAGAAATCGATAAGATATTAAATAATATGGGCTTAAGCCGTGTTAATATTGAAAAAGACTTAAATGTAGGTACTAAAGTTAGCATAATAGACGGCCCATTTAAAGGTATGATTGGTACAATAGATTCTATAGATGCAGAAAATAATCGTTTAAATGTTTTAATTGACTTATTTGGTCAAGAAACACCTGTTGAAGTAGAAGTATCACAAGTAAACAAAGCATAAAATTTTTATATTTTATGCTCCTGCCGACATAGCACAATTGGTAGTGCAACTGAATCGTAATCAGTAGGTTGGGAGTTCGATTCTCTCTGTTGGCACCAGTATAAATAAGACTCAGGCTTTAGTAGCCTGAGTTTTTGATTGCTAAAGATAATTTGCACTAATTTAAATATATCAATAATTATAAAAATTATAAAAGATGCTAAAAATCATACAAGTAAATCATAATTAATTTAAAAAAACATATTATATTCAAAAAATATCATTTAAAATAATATATTGTAATTATTGTTTAGGTAACTAGTGAAGTTTTCCTTACCTTTAATTATAAAATGATAATTAAATAATTAGATTTGCTATCTTTTAATTAAAAATATACTAATTATAATAATTATTGCAGCAATTATTTTTTTTAATAGATTATCTCGTTCTTTTAAAAATAAGTAACCTACAATTACATTCCCAATTACAGTTAGGGCACAAAGAGGAGCTACAGACGTAACATCTCCTACTTGATATGCTTTTAATTGAAAAATAAGCATCGTCCCCCAACATACTCCAGTTATTAATATGTTTTTTTTATTGCAATTTTGTAGTTCTCTTTTTATATTTGGTAACTTTATTCTTTCTGCTATAATTATAAATATTGCTGGAAGCAGTAAAGTTAAAGCAACATAAAAAGCTAAATTAAAATTGTTTGATATGTTAACATCTAAAAATAAAGCAATAGAAAATGAAAGGTTTGCTATAATGCCTAAGATAACATATTTATTTAACTTTTGATTACCATTTTTATAGAATATAAGAATATTACTAAAAATTATTAACATTCCGGATATAATTTTTTGCCAAACAAAAGGTTCTTTAAAAAACAATAAACCGGCCAATATCATAAATAATGTAGATAATTGTTCAATGATACTAAATGTTGAAGCCTCTATACCTCTTCTAACAGTAGTGTTCAGTCTATCAGCTATTGCATAAAAAATACAGGCTAATCCTAAAAAAATGTATACATTCAAATCTTTTGGTAAAGTAAATGGAAAAAGTGGCAAAAATAGCAATGCACTAATGCTCGCAGTGATTTGAAGCAATATAGTTATTGTTTCATCACTTTTAGCAGTTTTAGTTACGATTTTATAAAATTGGGTAAAAATTACCGCCAAAATTATATACATAAAAACGAATATTAACCACATTGTAATCACCTATGAATATTATACATCAAAAATAGCTATTTTTAAAAAAACAGTAATTTATTAACTAGTAAAAAATAAAAATTATAGTTCTTTCTCTAAAACCAAAATTAATATATAATTATTAAGATGAAAGACTTAATTAAGAGCTATAAAAGAAATTTATATGAAAAATTTTAAATATAAATATAACTTAATAAAAAATTAAAATTAATAATAGAAATATTTTAAATAAATAAAAAAGATGATATACTTAATATGAAAATAGTTAAGTATAAGGTTTAAATAAAAAAGAATAAGGTGGTTATATGTTTGGTAAAATAAATAAGATCGATAATAATGAAATAACATTTGAAAACATATCAGGTAAAACACTATCTAGCTTAATTAATTGCCATTTAGTATTTATTGAAGGCAATCGAAAAATTATAGCTGAAGTAATATATGCAGATATTTCTATAATAAAAGCACTATTAATTGGGGAAATAATAAATAATCAATTTGTATCCGGTATAACTAAAAAACCCAGTGGTACTTCACAAATAAGAATTATCACTCTTCAAGAATTAGAACTGCTATTTGGAAAAAATGATTTAAGCAAAGACCGGTTATATTTAGGTAAATCAGTTATTTATAATAATTTTAATATTTCCGTTTCATTAAATGATTTTTTTGCTAATCATAGTGCAATTATTGGCAACACCGGTTCTGGTAAATCATGTGGCGTAGCAAGACTTTTACAAAATTTGTTTGTTGTAAATCCTCATAAACCTATACATTCTCATATAATTTTATTTGATGCCTATGGGGAGTATATAAATACCTTTAAAGGCATAAAACAATTTGGACTTAATTATGTAAATTATACTACCAAAGAAACTATGGAAGATAATAGTCAATTACGTTTTCCTGCGTATTTTTTAGATGTTGATGACTTAGCTATACTTTTAAATGCTACCAGTAGTGATCAATTAGCAAGTTTAGCTAAATCATTGAAACTAATAAACATATTTAAAAGCACTAATCCAGTTATGAAAGAGTATAAGAATGACATTATTGCCAATTGCTTACTTGATATTTTAACTAGTGGCAAATCATCTACTCAACTAAGGGATCAAGTAATAGCGGTTTTATCACACTATAATACTGAAACCTTAAATTTAAATTCAATAATTTCTCAGCCAGGATACGATCGCACGTTAAGACAATGTTTATTAATAGATGAACAAGGAAAAATGAATGCTATTCAAGAAGTAGTCAACTTTCTCCAACAATTCAATAAAGTTAATTTAGAAAGCATCCCTATGGAAAAAAAATTATATTATAATTTAGAAGACTTGTATTATGCTTTAGAATTTGCCCTAATCAGTGAAGGGACTCTTAATAATGAAATTGCCTATAATCAAAATAATATCATTAAAACTAGATTAAAAAATATCATTAATAGCGAAGAAAATAATATATTTAATTGTAATCATTATGTAAGTAAAGAAGATTATATAAAGAATCTATTTAATAATACCCAAATAATTAATATTGATTTAAGTAACGTAGATGACCATTTTGCAAAAACATTAACTAAACTTTTTAGCAAAATGTTATTTAATTATACTACCAAATTAATTCCTCGTGGCCAATTTTCTATAAATATAATTTTAGAAGAAGCTCATCGATATGTTCAAAATGATAATGATATAAACGTGATAGGCTATAACATATTTGATAGAATAACAAAAGAAGGTAGAAAATATGGTACGTTATTAACATTTATAACCCAAAGACCTAGTGAATTGTCAAATACGGCATTAAGCCAATGTTCTAATTTTATTGTTTTTAGATTATCTCATCCTAAAGACTTAGAAATAGTTAAAAATATGAGTACTAATGTAGCTCCCGAAACCATTGAACAGATTAAATCTTTAAATCCAGGTACCGCATTTTGCTTTGGTGTCGGTTTTAAAATACCAATTTTAATAAAATTTAGTATGCCAAATCCAATGCCAGTTAGCACTAGTTTAGAAATAAGTAAATTATGGTATTAAAACTATTATTATCGTTTAAATCCTATATCTAAATTACTAGGTCCTTCTATACATTTTCCATCAATATCGAACTTTGAACCATGACAAAGGCAATCCCAAGTTTTTTCCACTTTATTAAATACTAAACCACATTTCATGTGCGGGCAGGTATTTAACACTTTATGTTCAATCCCTTTTTCGTCTTTGTAAATTGCAACATTGCATCCATCTATAATTTCATATCTAATATCTTGGTTATTTATATTACTTTTAATCCCTTTAATATAAGCTTTTATATTGCTACTTAAATCTATTGGGAATCTTATTAATTTACTTAAATTAATTCTTCTATTAGGATCAAACAAACTAGTGTACTTATTTTTTTTATTTAATATTATATCCTTTAAAACAATACTAGCTATAGTAGCGTTTGTCATCCCCCAAGTATTGTAACCACAAGCTATCAGGAAATTATTATTGTTTTTATAAACTCTTCCTACATAAGGAATATAATCACTTGTGATAATATCTTTATTAGACCAAATATAATCAAATTTATTTCCTTTTAATAAATTGTCAAAATTATCTTTGATATTTTTGATATTACAACCAATATATGAATTGTATAAATATATTAAATAATTGTTATCATTATCACTATAATACCTATAAGAAATGCAAGGCTTATCAATATTTATAGCACAAATATCTTTTACATTATTAGTTTTTATTGCTCCTACATATGATACTTCGATATGACTTTTAAAAGGCAATAAGGTTGGAAATAAAAAATACGGGTAATGCGTTGTCATGACTACACATTTGGTTTTAACAGTATAACCATTTATCTGGCAATAATAAAGATCATCTTTGCGCGTAATATTATTAACTCTTGAATTTTCATAAATACTATTTTTAAACATATCTTTTAAACTGTTAATATACTTTATTGGATTAAATTGATAAGTATCATTTACCTTAATGTAATACTTAGAATCAATCTCATTATCATTACCAAATTTGGCTTTTACTCCCGAGTTTAATAAAAAATTATATTCTTCATTTAATATATCAAATTTATTTTTATCATTAGTAAAAATATAAGAAGCTACTTTTTTTAAATCGCAATCAATATTTTCTTTTTTTATTATATCTTTAAGTATAACAACCGCATCACATTGGCTATATAAATACTTTTTTGCTATTTCCTTGCTTTGATATTTCCTAATTTTCATATATATTTGCTCTTGTAAGTATGTGATTTTTGCCGTGCTTTTTGAAGTAACTCCACTTCCACATTTATTACTTTCAACTAAAATAGCATTTAATTTATTTTTTTTCAGTTGATAAAGTGTTGATAAACCAGTAATTCCTCCCCCAATAATTAAAATATCTGTTTCGAAATTTTTATTTATTGAATTATTTCCTTTTATTATGTAATCCGACCAAATACTTCTTCTTTTCATACCAATCCCTCATTACTATTATTAACCAAAATAATTATATTATGTCTTTAAAATTATCAAATTTTATATTATAATTAAAAAGAAATGTTCACATAGCTCAATTGGATAGAGTGCTTCCCTCCGAAGGAAGAGGTTGCAGGTTCAAGTCCTGTTGTGAACACCAAGAAAGAGGAAAAGTATGAAATATAAATTAATATCAATAATTAGCATCATAATTATAGTTTTATCATTATCATGGTTAGGCGTTATAGGCTATCGTTACTTTAATCCTAGTTATGAAAAAACTATCGAAGTAGATGATAAAACGATTGGTTATAATTATTACGAAATTAATAAAAGTTATAAATTTTTAATGCCGTCTGATATGGATGTCATGAGTGATCAAGAAATAAAAAAGAAATATAATGATGATAATCGCCCTAATTTGAGTTATTCAAATGGTAATGATGTAAATATATTAATAGTCAATAAAGGACAAGATATTACTGATAATGATATTTTAGAATTTGTAAATAGCTACTATGGCATTTTAATTAATACTGAGTGTATAACCGCTAAAATGACTAAAATTGGCGATAAGAAAGTTGGAAGAATAGAGACAATTACCTTTAATGATACCGACCGATACTATAACTCTATGATAGCTTTTGCTTTAGACGGACAATACACTATATTTAGCATAAACTGCAAAGAAGAAGATCGTGAAATGTACCAAAATTATATTGATGAAATAATTAATTCTTTTGAATTTACAATATAAGCACTTTTGTGCTTTTTTATTGCAAGAAACACTTTAATTTACTATAATAAACTTAATAAGGAGTAAATAATATGAGTGAATTAAATGATTATGGTAAAAAATTTTTGTCATCTCAAGAAATAGAAATCATTGATATCGTAAAAGGAAAAGAAGAAAAGAAAAGAATACATTTTGGCAAATTATATATAATAAACCAAAGTACTACAAAAGCCATAATAACAAATAAAAATGTTAAATATTCAGCATTTATAATCACTTTAGAAAAAGAATATGAAAATATTTTAGCAATTATGAATTATGAAATTTCCTGCTTGATTGATACTCCTCATTTAATAAGTTACTTACTTCAAAATGAAAAACAAGAAAAAGCTGTATTAAGCCTATGGTTCCAAGATGATTATGAAATATTTATTTCCTATGAAGAATTAATTACTAATGCATTAAATGGTATAAAAAGAGGAATAACAACCACTCCAACTTGGCTATATAATGTTATTAAACTACCTAAAACGACAAGCGAAAATCCATTAACAAGTGAAGAGGATATTTATAAATTAATTGCATCTACAATTGAAAGCATGGTTTATAAATATAAATTAGATGATAAATCTAAGAATTTATTAACCAAGAAATTTATAAGTATGTTGTTATGTGATTATATTTCCTTAAATAAAAATCGCAACATAAATACCTACGGGATTTTTTATAATAAAATAAGAGAAAATATTCGAATAACACCCTTATATTATTGTAGCGTTGATTCTAAATTATTAAAAGAAGACCAATATTTATTTAACAATAAAATAATTGATATTCAAGCTTTTATATCAACTGTTATTAAATATTATTATAAAGCAGTTGAACCTATCATAGATGGTATTATTGAAAATCGAGTAACATACGAAAAATGTCTCAATCTAATAGCAAATGCTAAAGCTTATCAATACAAAAATAAAATAATAAATAATATTTCTGATCGACTTGACATCTTAACTTCAATAGCTAATCAATATTCACATAAAGAAAAAGAAAGTAAAATAGATTTAGTAACAACTAGAACAAATATTAATTTAAAAATTATAAATCAAGCTCAAGAAATAATAGATAAATACCAAAATTATAAAAACGAACTAATTACGGAGGAATTACCAAAGACCTAGATTAAAGTAACCAAAGAAAAAGAGAATTATTCGTTTATAATTATATTTTCTTTAATAATCTTTATATTTATTATATCTTTTATATTATATTTATTAACAATAATCTTTTAAAATTATTTAAAATAATATAAAATAAAAATGAAGGAAGTGAACATATGGGCGTAGTATATGATAAAATAAAAAAATATAAGCAAAAATATCATGGTGGTATAACTTGGAACAGGCTAAAACAACATTCTGCCGTTGTTGAGCAACATTTAAATGATGACGAAATAGTTTTATATGCTTTTCCTGGCCAAAAGAATGACTCTGTTCTTGATGTCTTTTCAACTTGTGTTGTATGTCTTACCAATAAACGCATTTTAATAGGCCAAAAGCGAATTGTATTTGGTTATTTTTATTATACAATCACACCAGATTTATTTAATGATTTAACAATCTATAGTGGTTTGATATTTGGCAAAGTAATAATAGATACAGCTAAAGAAGTAGTTGTGTTAACCAATATTGATAAAAAAGCATTAATTGAAATTGAGACTGAAATCAGTGAAATGATGATGTCAGCTAAAAAAGAGTATTATAAAAATGATCAGTAAAAGTCAAAATAAACTAATAATAATTTTATTTATTATCGCAACCATTTTAATTATAATTAATGTATTTAAAGTAAAATCCTATACAATAGATTACGAAATATCAAATTATAACGTAGAAGAAACATATAATAAAGATGAAAAATATTATTCTTTTTCTATAAAGAAAGATGATAGTATCTATAACTATATGGTTTTCGGTAACTACTTAAGAGGCAAAGAAAAAATTACGAGTATAGATACTATATCTAAAGATAATTATACTTGTGTTATACCTAAAATAAGCAACTTGACTAGCATACCATTGTGTAAGTTAAATAATAAAGACATAGATTTTCGTTTGATAGAAGATTTAAAAAATCAAATAGACTCTAGTTATTATCTTACCAATGATAACATATCGCAAAAAGATAATTTTACTATTTATAATGTCCTAGACAATTACTTGTTATGGAACTACAAGTCTTTTTATAAAATAACGTCTAATAATATTGAAGAAATTTCATTATTTGATAAAGACGTTTATGATATATCATTGACATCAATTATTAATAATTATTTATTAATACCTAATTATGACATGGGTTATAATTATAATGAGTTTATTATATATAATTTAGATAATAATGAAAAAGAGAATTGGAAGATAAAATATGATATATCTATGGATAGTTATATTCTCGGTACATACGATAAAAGTATCTATTTAGTTGATCGCAAAAACAAGGTTGAATATGAAATAGTCCCTCATAAAAAAAAGATTAGAATTGTTGGTAACGCGGATAAACTTGGAACAATTTACGAAAACGGGTGGAAAAACATAACAATTAATAAGCTTATTAATGAAAACTATAAATTTACATATGATAATATTTATGAATATAAGATAATCGATAATATATTGTATCGGCTAAATAAAAAAAATAATCAATTATTACAAATAAGCTTACAAAAAAATATGAAAATAATCTCTAGCAGTGATGATCATGTCTACTATTTAATTGAAGATACATTATTTTGCTATAACGAAAAATATGGTGAGCAAAAAATAATAACTAATTTTGAATGGAATTTTAATAATGAAAATATGATTTTTATCTATTAATAACAAATTAAGCAATTAATCATATCCTATATTAGGATGTGATTTTATGTATGATAGATATACTATAAAAAGAGGAGATAATCTTTATGATATTGCCAGAAATTATAATACTACAGTAGATTATTTACTAGATATAAATAATATGAATTATAACAACGACTTTAGATATGGCAGAGAAATAATAGTTCCCAAAGGAAAAGAATCATATTTTAATACTTATGTAATTGAAAAAGGCGATTCTTTATATGCCATTGCCCGCAAATACAATATAAATCCCGAACTATTAGCGGCATTAAATGGAATAAAAATTGATGATTATATTTATCCTAATGAAACAATACTAATACCGAAAAATGGTTATAGTTATTATATAACTAAAGAAGGCGATACATTATCATTAGTTTCTCAACGATTTAATATAACAACTGAAAAATTAATTAAAGAAAATTCGACTATATATTTAATGGAAGGTCAATTACTCGTTAAAAAAAATTAACGAGTTTTTTTTGCTAATCAAATAAAAATTTGTTATAATAAAAAAGAATAGGAGTTGGTTAGATGATTATAAAAAAGCCATATGCATTTTTAATTCGTCATTTTAGATTAATACATTTTATATTATTAATACCAATAATTATAGTATTACTATCAACTCGCAGTATTCTTACCTTTTTTAAAGCGTATGTGGCCGCTGGTTATGTCACTGATGAAGTCAATATCGTATCAAACTATTTAAATTTTTTAGTTTATCCCGCCTTAATTTTCATTATAATTGGCTTTATTTTAATTTTATTATTGTTAAGAAGTAAAAATAAAAATATTAATATATATGCTTTTAATAGTTTATTTTATTTTATATTACTAATTTTATTTATATTAATACCAAGCATATTAACAAAATATGAAACAACAGATATCGCTTCTACAACTGCACGTGTTTATAGAGATGTTACTAACTTTATCTACTTTTTTCAATATTTAATAATTTTTTTGGTAATTATAAAAGGCTTAGGCTTTGATTTTGAAAGATTTAAGTTTATTGATATCTTAGACGAGTTAGACTTAGAAGAAGAAGATAGTGATGAGATAGAATTTAAGATAGGATTACCAGCATATAAAGCAAAAAGAAGTTTAAGAAAAACGTTTAGAGAATTTAAATATTATGTTTTGGAAAACAAATTTTATTTATCAATTATTTGTAGTATAGTTTTAGTAATTAGTTTAATTTTTATAGTAGTAAGCATAATAAATGGTAATCGTAATATAAAAATCAATCAAATATTTTCATTGAATAATTTCAATATAAAGTTTAATTCATCAATCTTAACTAATATTGATTATAATGGCCAAGTAATAGCAGAAGACAAATATTACCTTGCTGTCAAAACATATGTCAAGAACGTTGGTACCACCGCGCAAAAATTAGATACCAGTGATTTTTGGTTAGAAATTGCAAAAGACAAATATAAATATCCAATTTTAGATCGCAGTGGAAAATTTATAGATTTAGGCAAGCCATATTATGGAGAAAAAATAGCTAAAAATTACGAATGTGAATATGTTTTAGTGTATGAGCTTACAAGCGAAGAAATTAAAAGTAATTATACCATCAAAATTTTAGATAGTATTACTTATAAAGAAGATGAAATAATACCAAAATATAAAATAATTAATTTAACTCCCAAATTAATTAATAAAATAAGTGAAATAAACATAAAACAATTAGGCGAAGAAATAAATTTAGAAAATACTAACTTGATGAATACAACATTAAAAATTGATGCTTATACAATTACTAATAAATATCTATATACATATGAATTTTGTATTACGGACGAAGAATGCTATGAATCAACTAATAGTGTAACTCCTGATACTGGATCATCAGCTGGTTATTATACTTTAATTAAGCTAAATGGTAATTTTAATTTGGATGAAAATAGTACATATGCTAAATATAAATTAGGATCTAATAATTTTTTTAAGGATTTTGTGCAAATAGAGTATGTAATTGGCGATAACACTCATATTGCTAATGTTAGTGATAAGACCCCGGAAAATAGTGATGGTATTTATGTTATTCAAGTGCCTAAAAAAGTTGATGAAGCTAGTGAAATAAATTTAATCTTTACGATTAGAGACAAAGAATTTATTTATAAACTAAAATAAAAAACAGATTTCTCTGTTTTTTCTTTATTTGGAGGGGCCTACCAGATTTGAACTGGTGCTCGGGGAGTTGCAGTCCCATGCC
The DNA here is from genome assembly GCA_944373135.1 of uncultured Bacilli bacterium. Classification (GTDB taxonomy): domain Bacteria; phylum Bacillota_I; class Bacilli_A; order RF39; family UBA660; genus CALWAM01. Next base: position 20,618 of record CALWAM010000004.1, read on the forward strand.
TTACCACTTGGCTAAAGCCCCGATATATAAATAATAATACAATATATGCTTATAATTGTCAATTATTTACCTACTAAATTATATGATTAAGATCATACGATTAAGCATGCAAAAATATATTGTAAAAAAGTTAAGAAATATATTGTAAAAAAGTTAAGAAAATTATTGATTTTTAATAGTCGTTATGATATTATCAAATCATAGAGGAGGATAGAAAAATGGAAAGAAAAAATGTTATTTTGCTAACAGTATTAGCTGTAGGAACACTATTTACTGCGTTATTAGGAGCATCCTTTGCATACTTTACTGCAGATGTTACTTATAATGGTGATGGTACTACTCAAAAACAAGAAACTACTGTTACAACAGCTCGAGTAACGGCAACTTATTCAGATGGATCAGCTATCAATGTAACTGGTATCATCCCAGGATGGGTTAGTAATGTTAAAAAAATAGCTATCACAAATAATAGCCAAGTAGCTATTGATTATAACATTAAATGGACTGGTACTTATAACAATACTTTCACAAATAACTTACAATATAAGTTAGTTGCTGATAGTTCTACTCAATCAAGTCCAACTAAAAGTAGTTATGCATCATACATCAAGAATTCATTCACAGCTTTACCATCAAATACTGATGGTGCTAATCAAACATTAGTTAAAGGCACACTAAACGCAAGTGCTACCCATACTTTTGATTTAACTATCAGTTTGATTGAAGCTGGAGCTGCACAAAATGATGACCAAAATAAAACATTTACTGGAAAATTAATAGCTGAAGCATCAGCACAAGTAAACTAAGAAAAAAATATTAACTGAAGGAGGAAACAAAAATGGATAAGAAACATACTGTATTATTGACTGTTGTAGCTATAGCAACATTATTAATTACTGTTGTTGGTACTACATTCGCATATTTCGCTGCTACAATTACAGGTAACGATAACGCCCAAGAAATTACAATTTCTTCTCAAAATATAACTTTAGCTTTCGAAGATGGCGAATTTGTAAATAATACTAATATAGTTCCAGGATGGACTGGTAGTAAAACTATTACAATAACTAATAATGGTGCTGCTAATACTCCATTAAAATATGTAATTAACTGGACTGCTATTACAAATTCATTCTCAAGTGATGATCAACAAAATTATTTAAAATATACAGTTACTGGAGAAAGCCAAAAAATCGCTGGTGGCGCAGGCGATTCTGCTGCAGCTACAATTGATGGAGAACAAACCTTACCTTATATAGGAATGGCTGGGGAACAAGATAGCGTAGTTAATTTAATTCCTGAAACGGTAATTAATCATGGCGAAAAACATATTTATACTATTAATTTTAATTATAAAAACAATGTTGCTGCTCCCCAAGAATCTCAAGGCGCAAAATTCACATCTAAATTAGTAGTTGAAGCTTCAACCGATATTGATTAATTAAATAAGCATAATATTTGGTAAATAAAAAATGCAATTATCTTCTGATAGATGATTGTATTTTTTTTATTTGATAATCATATAATTTCATCAATTAGTTAGTAGGTATAATTCTATCAAAAAGATAATTTACCTTCTTGTATTATAATTATATATATGATATTATTAAAATATAAAAATATTTAAGATATGGAAATCGTATAAGTATTAATGAAATGGTGAAAAAGGGTGATATAATGAGCGAATCTAAGGTTATATCTGAAGATGAATTAAGAGTTAAAAAAAGGAACAATATTATAAAGCTAGCAGTAATTTTAATTATAATAATAATATTATTATTGTTTTTACGCCATTGTATGTGGAATAAGAGTAATATTAATATTGATTTAGATAATGATGGCATTTGTGATATAAATTGTGACTGGAATAATGATGGAAAGCCAGATACTAATATTGATGTTAATGGCGATAATAAAGCTGATATAAATATAGATGTTAATAATGATAAAATTCCGGAACTTAACCTAATGAATCAAGATCTAAATGGTGACGGGAAGTGTGATATAAATTGTGATACGAATAATGACGGATTCCCTGACTTGAATGTTGATATTGATGGTGATTATATATGTGAATTGAATTGTGATACAAATAGTGATGATAAACCAGATACAAACGTAGACACAGACAATGATGGTAAACCAAATATTAATATCGATATAAATAATGATGGCAAACCAGATATCAACATTGATACTAATGATGATAGAAAACCAGACGAGAATTTAATGAATCAAGACACCAATAATGATGGTAAATGCGATTTAAATTGTGATATTAATAATGATGGTTTTCCAGAAATAAACATTGACATCGATGGCGACGGAACATGCGACTTAAATTGTGATACAGATAAAGACGGTAAACCAGATATTAATATTGATATAGATAGTGATGGTAAGCCGGAAATAAATATAGATATTAATGATGATGGCAAACCAGACGAAAATTTAATGAATCAAGACACCAATAATGATGGTAAATGCGATTTAAATTGTGATACTGATAACGACGGTTTTCCAGAAACTAATATTGATATTGATGGCGATGGCGAGCCGGAAATTAACATTGATACAGACAATGATGGCAAACCCAATATAAATATTGACGTTAATGGCGATGGAAAACCAGACATCAACATTGACATAAATGGTGATGAAAAACCCGATATCAATATAGATACTAATGATGATGAAAAACCAGACGAGAATCTAATGAATCAAGATACCGATAATGATGGTAAATGCGATTTAAATTGTGATACCGATAATGATGGCCTTCCGGAAATCAATATTGATATTGATGGCGATGGGACATGTGATCTAAATTGTGATATCGATAACGATGGTAAACCGGATATTAATATCGATATAAACGGCGATGGAAAGCCCGATATCAATATAGATACTAATGATGATGGTAAACCAGACGAGAATTTAATGAATCAAGACACCGATAATGATGGTAAATGCGATTTAAATTGTGATACGAATAATGATGGAATACCAGATAAGAACATCGATGTTGATGGGGATGAAAAGTGCGATTTAAACTGTGAAGATGACGCTTGTGATCTAAATTGTGATATCGATGGTGACGGTAAACCTGACATAAATATAGATGTTGATAATGATGGCATATGTGATTATGAATGTGATAGTGACGGCGATGGACAATGTGACTATAATTGTGATGTCACAATTGATATAACTAAATATATAGAATTTACTGATATAGCATCTCTTGAAGGTAAGAACATTTTACCTGGTTGGAAAGGTACTCAAAAATTTTCAGTTAAGAATACAAGCAACTCAAGTTATGAATTTAGTTTAGTTTGGAAAAAAGTATTTAATAATTTTATTAATAAAAACGACTTAATTTATACAGTTAAAATAAATACAAATGGTAAAGACGAAATAATTATTAATCAGAGAGCTCTTCCATCAAGTAATGAAACAATAATTGATTCATTAGTACTTGAACCTTATAGAATATATTATTTTACCATAGAATATGAATATATTAATCAGGATTATGAGCAAGCTGATCAAGGCAAAACATTCAACGGATCAATTCAACTTGAATTAAAATAAACCCAATTTTATAATAATAAAGTATAACATTAAAAAATACACTTCTTATGAGGTGTATTTTTGTGCACAAATGTATTTAGTGACAAAAAATATAAAATGGTTTATTTTTATATTGTTAAAATTGTTGATAATATATTAAAAATAAACTATAATAAATAGTAGAATAGAGGTAGCGTAATGAAGTTAGAAGGGAATAAAAAGAGGTTGATATTATATATATCCAAAGTTTTATCTTGGATAATATTAGCTATACTTATATTAATTGCTGGATTTTTAGTTTATTATGTCATAAGTTCTCGTATTTATGCTTCTAAAGGAGAAGAATATCGTCCAAAATATTCTCTTTACACAATAATAAGTCCAAGCATGGAACCCAACATTAAAGTTTATGACGTTATCTTCAATGAAAAAGTCACTGACCTTACAACAATTCATGAAGGAGACATTATAACCTTTATCTCTACCGGTGTGCTTAGTGAAGGTATGACGGTAACACACCGCGTTATAGATATAGTTGAAACGGATAGTGGTATTAAATTTCGTACCAAAGGAGATAATAACATTGCACCTGATTCAGCACTGGCAGATGGTGATAAAGTTTTAAGTAAAGTTTTATTTAAAATTCCTCAATTAGGAAGGGTTCAATTTTTATTGTCTAGTAAAAGCGGTTGGCTATTTTTAATAATGTTACCGGCAGTTGGTGTAATAATTTACGACATTATTAAAGTATTAAAATTAGGATCAATCAAGAAAAAAGTAGATAATATATTAGAAAAAGGTAAAGAAAAAGTTGACCCAAACAAAATAAAAGAAGAAAATCAACGAAAACAAAAAATTAGAGATAATTTAAAAAATAAACCATTAAATAATATTCCTATAAATGAATTGAGCGCCAAAGAAGAATCTGATTCTAATAAAATTAAAACATCTGTTAAAAAAGTAAAAAATAAAATAAAAATTATAGACCCTCAACTTATCCCTAAAGTTGTTGAACCAGATAAATTTATGATGGAAATTGAACTACCTAAATTACAAGCAAAAAGAAAGAATAAAAAAAGATAAATAATATCCCATTTGAAGATATCAAATGGGATATTATTAATTCTAAATATATAATTAAGCAGTTATCTATTTATAATTTTCTCTATAAAAATAACGACTATATATAATATAAATGATATTATAAGTAAAATAACAATTCCTGCTAATACTAAGTTTAAGTTAAATACTTGCGTTCCATATATTATTAAATATCCTATTCCACTTTTACTAACCAAAAATTCACCCATAATTACACCAATTAAAGTCATCGAAATATTTAATTTTAGAGCTGAAATTATCGAATTAGTTGCTCCCGGTATAATCAATTTGGTCATTAATTGCCATTTGCTTGCTCTAAACGATTTAAATAATTTAATTTTGACATCGTCTATTTTTTGAAAACCATCATATATAGTTAAAGTACTAACAATTAGATTTATTAATATTCCCATTATTACAATTGATTTTGCGTTGGCGCCAAACCAAATAATCAGCATTGGACCGATTGCTACTTTGGGCAATGAATTTAAGATAGTTAAAAATGGATCGATAATTTTCATAAATATTTTATTTAAATACATAATAATTGCTAAAGCAAATGCCATTACTAAACCTAATGAGAATGAAAGAAAAATCTCATTTAAAGTAGTAAAAAGATGTTTATATAAATCACCATTGTTAATCATTTGAATTATTGTTTTAATAATTTCTGAAGGACAAGAAAATATAAATTTATTTAAATGTCCACTATTACTAGCATATTCCCATGAAAATAACATAATACTTACTATAATTAACTGTGAGGCCAAAACAAATAATCTTTCTCTAATATATTTTCTTTGATATGCTATTTGTTCCTTAGATGTTGACATCTAAATCCCTCCATATCATGTCGTAATATTTGCTAAATTTTCCATCTTTTCGATTGTTTATTGGCGTACCTTTATGTTCTAATTTAATGTCATATATTTTTTTTATAGTGGCTGGTCTTTTAGATAATACTATAATTCTATCGGCCATACTTATGGCTTCTGCTAAATCATGAGTAACCATGATAACGGTTTTTTTCTCTTTTTTTATAATTTTATAAACATCGTCGCTTACAGCCAATCTTGATTGATAATCTAAAGCAGAAAATGGCTCATCTAACAATAGTAAATCTGGCTTGATAGCTAACGTTCTTATTAATGCTACTCTTTGCTTCATGCCTCCTGATAAATTTTTAGGGTATTTATCTTTAAAATCATATAAATTGTATAATTTCAAAAGTCTTATAACTTCATCAATATTTTCTTGTGTATCAATTTTCTTGATTTTTAATCCTAATATTGCATTTTCATAAATAGTTAACCACGGCAATAAGGCATCTTCCTGTAGCATATACCCGATTTTTAAACTATCATTTTTTAAAATATTTCCCTCTGTAAGTGTTTCTAAATCAGACAAAATTGACAATAATGTACTTTTACCACAACCACTGCTACCTACGATGACTAAAAATTCACCTTCATTGACATCAAAACTAATTTCTTTAATTGCATTTATTTCTCCTCGCATAGTATTATAATTTTTTACTAAATTATTAATTCTCAGTATTTTATTTTTCATATAAATTTATAACTAGATCCTCATACTTTACATCTTTTTCTAAAAGATTATTTTTTTTCATAATATTTTTCAAATTATTAAAGCTTTCTTTACTTATATAAGGAGAATCAAGCCATGTATTACTTTCCTTATATCTATTTATAATCATTTCAATTTCTTCAATATTTGAATCATTAAATTGCGGAAGAACAGCTTCAGCTATTACATTATTATCGTTTTCTTCCACAAATTTAATGCCTTTATTTAAAGCCTTAGTAAACTTTATAAGAATCTCTTTATTACCTTCAATATAACTTTTCCGAGCATTAAATGCAGTATATGGCACTTCTCCTGATAATTCACCAACACTAGCTACGACATATCCTAATCCCTCATTTTCAATTTTCGTGGCTGTTGGTTCAAATAAATTAACAAAATCACCAGTACCAGCTATAAAATTACCAGCTAGAGCAGCAAATTCCACACTAGTATTGATGTTAATTTGCTTACTATCGATATTTTCGTTATCTAAAGCATTATAAAAATTAAGTATTGGCATACCCCCAGCTCTTCCAGCTAATATTTCTTTACCTAATAAATCATTAAGGTTAAAATCTTCAATTTTTTCTCTACTAACAATAAATTGGCCATCCCTTTTAGTTAATCCCGCAAAATTCATCAAATAATCCTTTTCTCCACCGTTATATATATAAATTGAACTTTCTGGTCCTGCAAATCCCACTTCAACATCACCAGAAAGAACCGCTGCTGACACTTTGTCGGCTCCTGATGTTAATATTAATTCGATGTCAATTCCCTCATCTTCAAAATATCCATTTTCTATTGCAACATAAAATGGTGCGTAGAACAAACTATGAGTTACTTCAGCTACTCTAATTTTTACCACGCTACTCTCGTCTTTTTCTTTATTTAGATAAGAAAATGTTGTAGCAAATATAATCAATAAACATATAATAAATAATCCTATTTTTTTCAAAAAAATACCTCCCTTACACAATTAGTATATGTTTTTTTTAGTACTTTGTACCTTTACCCCTTTACAGTAAATACGATTTTTGCTATACTAAACTTAAGAATAAAAGGGATGTGAATTATATGATTTATACAAAAACGCAAGAGACTTTTAAAAAATTATTTGATTTAAAAAATGGCAATAATAGTAAAATAGTAAAAGATTTTCAAAAAGAAATAGATAAAATAAAAGAATCTTTAGATTTGCTTAAGAAAAAAAACAATGATTTGATCAAGGAAAATGAAGAAACACAAGAAACTTTAAAATTAATTAGTAACCAATATGATTGTTTAAAAGAATTGATTAAGGGTAAAAAAACTAGTGATTTTGATGAACTAAATAAACAACTAGCTATTAATTTTGATCCGACAAGCATTCGTCATGAAATAGATGAAAAATTTCCTGTTAAAAAATCAGAATTAAATAATAAAATCAATACTTGTACAAACGACATAAAAAATAACGATGAAGAAATTACATCGTTAAATTCTAAAATAGATGAATTAAATTTGAAATTATCTACAATTATTGATAAGCAAAAAGAAATAAGTGAATTGTTAGAGAAAAGTATAAATCAAGATTTACTGAACTTTCCTCCACGACCTATCATAGATACTTTATTATTTTTAAACTTTTCTGAAGAAGAAGCAAAAATTATTGCTTCAAATATGGTATTCTCTAATCCTGATTTCGTAAACTTTTATTTAGCCGAAGAGCGAAAAAGAAAAGAAGAGATTGATAGAATTAAACAAGAAGCCAAGGAAGTTATTGCAAGAAAAAGTTTAACTGAAGTGGCAAATGATAAAGAAAATGAACCAGAAGAAAAAATTGTAACTGAGGTTTTAGAAGAAAAAAAAGATAATGAAGACATATCAATTAATAATTTAGAAAGTATGGTAATAAATGTATTTAAAGATGACAATGAAAGTGAAGAAGGTACTTCCGATACATCAATCATAAATAAATTAAAAGAAAAACATCTTGACGTTAATAAAATTGATAACGTTGATGATTACGTTAAGAATAGCAAAACAGTATTTGAGAATCTTGAATATTTACAAAATACATTTAATAATGGAATAGACATAGCTAACGAAAATCTTAAGTTATTATTAGTTGATAAATTAGCTGAAAAGATTAAATATTTAATGAAAGAACTAAAAGTAAGTAAAGAAGAAGTTATAAATTATGATAAATTATTAGTAGAAAAAAATGCCATCACCGAAATAGAAAAATTAAAAGAAAATGGTGTTAACGTATCAGCCATATCTATTGGATGTTTATTTGCTACAGACAATTTTATTTCAAATTTAAAAACTTTAAAAGAGCACAATTATAATATTAGTGAAGAAGAATTACTAAAATATTCTATACTTTTGTCAAGTCTGAATAATAACAAATTAAAGAAATATCTTGAAGATTACAAAGTTATTGCTAAATATCCTCAAGGTAATATATATTTAAATGTTTTTGAAGTCGATGAAGACATTGTACATAGTAATTATTTATCAATCATGCAAGTATATCCAGAATTTATCAAAAAATATCCTCAATTTCAATTAAAAAATTGCGAAGATATAGCAACAATTATCAATACTTGTAAAATTAATAATATCCCATTCCAAGATGAAAATGGAAGTTATTATTCATTTGTTTTTGATCAAGAACAATTCAAAAACATATATCCATCTGTTGAATTAGTTAAAGTAAAAAAAGAAATATAATGGTGATAATATGAATGATTTGAATTTTTTAGAAATTAATAATAATACAATTGAAGCATTGGAAAAAAAGCTTTCTGTAGAAGAAAAAAATATACTTTCGAAATGTAAAAAGACCATGTCGAAAAATATTCATTATTTAAAGAATTTAGGTATTGAAAATATTGATGAATTATTTGAAAAATATTATTACATGTTTGCAATCGATGAGTCAAAATTTATTAGCATATTTGATAAATATGAAAAAGAAGACTTGATTGATAAACTAAATAAAAATAGTTCAATTATCGAATTTTTGTAAAGCTGATATTCAGCTTTTTTTAATTGCTAAGCCTTTAATAAAAATAATAAATTTGCTATAATTAAAAAGGTGAATATCATGAATTATTTAAATAACTTGAACACACAACAATTAAAAGCTGTAAATCACCTTAACGGGCCTTGTCTAGTTATTGCTGGTGCCGGAAGTGGCAAAACTAAAGTTTTAACTGCTAGAATTGCTAACTTGATAGAAAAAGGCATTCCATCATCCAATATTTTAGCAATAACTTTTACTAATAAAGCCGCTCGGGAAATGAGAGAAAGATTGGAAACTATAATACCAGTAAATCAAACATTTGTGGGGACATTTCATTCATTAGGAGTTCGAATAATTAGAGAAAATCATCAAAAATTAGGAATAGATCAAAATTTTACTATAGTTGATAGTGATGATATTCTTAGCATAATTAAAAAAATATTAAAAAGTATGGGGATAGATAGCAAAGAAGCATCCACATCCTATATTCTCAATCGCATAAGTTTCATAA